>JAHLFQ010000001.1 GCA_018883705.1 Candidatus Cellulosilyticum pullistercoris | reverse complement strand
ATAATTTCTATGTAGAATTTTATTTATTCGCATAAATATATTTTACAACAACAGCCAGACTTTTCGAAGTCTGGCTGTTGTTTTTCAAAGTAAAAGGAGCTGAGCACTAAATTTCTTAGTGCGACAGCTCCATTTAACATCATAATAATTGCAAGCACAAATGCAAAGATGCCGCTACAACGGCATAATACTAAAGCAATATCAGATGGTTCGGCATTTTTATATCTCCAACCATACGATAAATACCAAGCAGTTCGAGGCGAAACAATATTGAAAATACCAATAACTGAAAACGCTAAAATAATTAAAACACTTTTAGCGGAATATTGTTTTGGTATTTTTTCTTCAAGCACATTACACAAAATATCTCCACTTATATAGCGAGTTTCATCGTAATCATCACTCCATCCACCGTAGCCACTATTCCCTTGCGTTTTCCACCAATAAGTTGAACCATCTGGAAAAGTTATGTCTATTTTATGCCCAGAGGCAGTTGAGGAAAGTATATATTGATAGGTATTTGTTCCGTCAAAAATTGTACCGTTTTCAATGTCAACTGTAAAAATTGTTTCATTTTTTACTACATCATATGTTTGTGTACTCAATGAGTATGAACAAGAGCATAAACATGCTATCGTAATAAGACAAATACTAATAACTAATATTTTTTTCACGTATTTCCCCCCATTGTGTATATGAATAATTTCACCTTATAAAAATGCTTCTCTTTAATTTCATCAGAAGTACTTGTAACGGTAGCAATAGACATAGCTTGGTCTTCATTCAGCACCTTTACTCACGTAAAATATCTCAGATGGTCGCAATTTAGGTAGTTCTGTGAGTTAAACTCATATCAATATTATTTAATAACAGGGCCTATACTTATCTTACCTCATCAATTGTCTTTCTAATAAATTCCTCTTCTAAAGCAATTGAATAATTTCCGTCTTCATGACGTTTAATACGGCCTATTCCTTCTTCAAAAACAAACCTAATTTTACCTTGTCTGACTTTCTTATCTGTATAAAGTTTCTGCACCACTTCTTCTGTAGACATTTCTTCTGGAAGCTTAGTAGGAAGACCTGCTTTTTCAAAGAGTGCAATCACTCTATCTGCCTCTTCCTTGGTTATATAGCCAAGCTTTTCTCCAATTTTTACTTGCATCGCCATACCAATAGCTACTGCTTGACCATGTAATAAATCATACCCACTTAACGTTTCAATAGCACGCCCTACTGTATGACCTAAATTTAAAATCTGTCTGAGATTAGATTCTCTTTCATCTTTTTTTACGACTTCATATTTAATACGGCAATTTGTCTCAGCTATATGTTGGCATATTTCAAAATGCTTACGAATGCCCTCTTCTTCAAGAAGTTTTTCTATGTTTTCTTCTAGGAAAGTAAAGAACGCTTCATCTGCCATACAAGCATGCTTAATGGTTTCAGCTAATCCATTACTCACTTGCTTCTTAGGTAAGGTTTCCCAAGTCGCTAAATCGATATAAACTTTCTTTGGCTGATAAATTAGTCCTATTAGATTCGTTGCAAGTGGTGTATCTACAGCTGTTTTTCCACCCACAGAGGCATCTGCTGCCCCTAATATACTTGTTGAATAATTAATGAAAGGAATGCCTCTTCCAAAGGTTCCTGCTATAAATCCAGCTAAGTCTGTAACAACGCCACCACCTAGTGCAATAATACAGCTATCCCTACGATGCCCTTTAGCTAGCATACTATCTTCTATGATTTCTTTGGTTGCTCTTGTCTTTGATGTCTCCCCTGCTGGAAAACTCATTAAATCGACCTTGAAACCTTCTTCTTTCATTAAATCATAGAGCCTATCACCATATAATGTTTTTACATTAGAATCCGTTATAATAGCATAGCGACTAATACCTTTTCCTAATTCTCCTTTTAAATCCTTAATTAATGTTTCAAATAGATTCTTACCTATTTCAATATCATAGGAATCATCTACAACCTTTTTAAGCTCCACATAAAACTTACTCATTCTTAGTCCCCTTTCTAACGCTATTTTCAGTAGTTTTATTGTAGCACAGGGTTCTAAATTATGACCATACATTTCACTAATTTATTCTAAATACTCATTATATTTTATGTGATTCTTTTAAATCTCTTTACTATCATAAAAAAAGATGACACTTATATGACATAAGTATCATCTTCTCATCTTTAGAACGAATCAATTCATTAACTTAAAGGTTTCATTTTCTATATCAACCTTGCACTTTCCACCTTTTGAAAGCTTTCCAAATAAAACTTCATCTACAAGTAAAGGTTTAATCTGTCCATCTATTATCCTTATAATCTCTCTTGCTCCATATTCAGCAGAGATACCTTTTTCTGATATAAATTTTATAACCTTTGGTGTAAAACTGATTTCAATCTGTTTCTTAGCTAACTGCTTTTTAAATTGATTGAGTTGTTTCTGAACAATGGACTTAGCCATAGCCGCATCAATATGATGGAAAGCAACTACCTTCGTTAAACGGTTTCTAAATTCAGGCGTAAATGTCTTTTTAACCGCTTCATCTATTGCATCCTTTTCAACGGTTCTTTCACCAAATCCCACAAGCTTCTTACCAATCTTGGCTGCACCTGCATTAGAGGTCATAATAAGTATGACGTTTCTAAAGTCCGCTTTCCTTCCTTGGTTATCCGTTAAAGTTGCATAATCCATTACTTGAAGTAAGATATTATAGATATCTTGGTGTGCCTTTTCAATCTCATCAAGCAGTAAAATACTATACGGTGCCTTCTTAATTGCATCCGTTAGTAGCCCACCTTCTTCATAACCAACATATCCCGGAGGTGAACCAATTAACTTAGAGGCTGTATGCTTTTCTGTATACTCACTCATATCAAAACGAATCAGCTTAACTCCTAGTTCCTCAGATAAGCACTTTACAACCTCTGTTTTACCTACACCTGTAGGCCCTACAAACAGTAAACTTGCAATTGGTTTTTCTCCATCACTTAGTCCGGCTCTAGAAAGTTTAATCGCCTTGACAATTTCATCAATGGCTTCATCTTGTCCAAATACTTGCTTCTTAAGGCGCTTCTCTAAGTTTTTAAGTATTTGAATCTCATCTTTTTCAACTTTCTGCTTAGGAATATGGCAAATCCTTGATAACGTTGCTTCTATAATGGGTACATCTATAATCGATTTCTTCTTACTCTCACTCAACTCATTTGCACAATAATAGGCACCTGCTTCATCTAGTAAATCAATGGCTTTATCAGGCAAGAATCGATCATTGATATATTGCTGACTAAGCTTTGCCGCAGCTCTAATAGCTTCTTCTGTATATGTGACACCATGATATGCTTCATAATGAGACTTAATCCCTTGAAGAATTTCAATCGTTTCTTCGATAGTTGGCTCTTTGATTTCTACGGGTTGAAAACGTCTTACCAACCCTTTATCTTTTTCAAAGTACTTCTTATATTCTTCGTAAGTAGTAGCTCCTATAAATTTAATGTGTCCCTGCGTTAGATAAGGCTTAAGTAAATTAGAAGCGTCTAATGAACCTGCTCCTAAAGAACCTGCTCCTACAATATTATGAATTTCATCTATATAAACAATAGGATTTTCTTGCTTCTTAATGACATCAAGTATCTTTTTGAGGCGTTTTTCAAAATCCCCACGATATTGTGTTCCTGCTAAAGTTGCGCCTAAATCAAGCTCAAAGATTTGTGCCCCTTTTAAACTATTTGGCACACTTCCTTCATTAATCTTTCTAGCAAGCCCTTTAGTAATAGCTGTTTTACCTACTCCTGGCTCTCCAATATGAATGGGGTTGTTTTTTTGCTTACGACATAAGATTTGAATCGTTCTTTGAATAACATCCTCTCTTCCAACTAAAGGTCCTGTCTCTTTTTTGACAAGTTCATTTAATTGAGTCACATAACTAGAAAGCTTTTCTAGAGCAGTCTCTTCTTGAATGGTATCTTCTTCTCCTTCTTCTTTTCTACTTCCTTCATATAATGTTTCTTCATCATCTCCTACTTGGTGACAAAGCTCATATAAAAGGTCTGTTAGAGTGATACCCTGAACTTCTATATAATAAGCACTATAACTTTCTGGTTGGTTCATGATTCCTGATAAAAGATGATCTAATTCTATTTGATTCTTACCACTATTTATCACTTGCTCGCTTGCCCAAATAAATGCTTGTTGCAAGCTAAAACTCTCTATAGGCTCTAGCTGAGTGGTAGCTATCGCATCCTTTAAATACGCCGTCAGGTCTTGCTTTAACTGAAGTGTATCCCCTCCACATGCCTCAAAAGCTTCCTTAAAATGCATTTTATCACACATTACATTTAGTACATGTTCTGGCGTAATATATTCATGTTGCCACTTTGTAGCCAATTCTCTAGCCTGCATTATGATATCACTTACTTCAATTGAAATGTACATCCTACACCTCTTCCACACTAAGCTTAAAAGGAAAGCCTTCTTCTTTAGCCCAGTTCATAGCTGTACTTGCCTTCGTCATAGCAATATCATAAGAATAAATGCCTGCAATCCCTTTTCCTGCTTTATGCACATCTAGCATGACTTTTTGAGCTTCCTCTAGCTTCTTATTAAAAATACGAACTAACACCTCAATGACAAATTCCATAGTGGTGTAATCATCATTATGCATGATTACTTTATATTGTTTAGGTTTCTTTACCTTAACCTTACTTTTTTGACTTAAAATATGTCTTGGTTCCATTCATAAACCCTCTCCATAGCAATTTTTATTTATTATATCATGCCTATAAAATTTGCAAAACGCTCAGTGCATTTTCCTTATCTATACTCTCATATCAAAAGAAGCTCTATTTCTCTAACATAAGAAAGTAGCATTATAGAAATAACTACTCCTATAATGCTACTTAGCTGATTTATAATTTCTAACCCAATAAATAGCTCCCTTCTCAGTACGGTCTAAATAATCATATGCCATTAATTCATCCTTTAAGAATTTATAGTCTTCACAGATACCACTTAATATATCTTTAATCTCTTCTTCTCTATAGGGCTCTCCTATACTAAAATGATTTAGAATTTCTTCAAGAATAATGCGTCTACTTGTCTCAAAACGAGGATAGCTCTTAAGCGTTCCCGAATGCGTCATGTATTGTTCTAAAATGCGTTTCTTTTCTTTCTCACTAACTACTTCCACCTCTCCTTCAAAATTTATCTTACTATGTACACGTCTATCATTCTCTAAGCTCTCCATAAGGGCTAGAAATAATTTATTTTGCCTTTCTCTCTCTCTTAGTTTGTAGCGATGGTTTCTAATAGTAGAACCTGATACCCCTAAATGCTCTGCAATCTCTTTATCCGTTAATCCATTTGCAAAAAAGTTAAGGAGTTGAAGCTGAAGTTCTGAAATGCCCATATGATTTGCTTTGATATTTAATAGAAAATTTTGCACAGAATCATGCTCTTGCTTAATATGAAGTGTAATAGCTTTAGAGTCCTCATAAAACTTACCTTCAAACCTATAAATCTCTCCCTTCAAAAAATGCGCGCCACATAGCAAGCAAGTATAGCACTCATCTTTTTCAGTAAAACCTTTTTTGATTTCATCTAGAGAATATTCACCTAATAATTCTGTCTCCATTTCCACCCCAATCACCCCACTACTATTTATCTAAATTGTATTTTTTTTACATTTATACTCTTATCATACAATTATATTTGAATTTTGTCTATATTCTTTCAAATACTGTTATATATTTCACTTTATTCTTATATAAAAAGAGAACCTATAAGCCATGTCATTCAATTAAGACATTAACCGATTAGGTTCTCTTTTTTATATGTATTCTATTTTCTTATGCTCTACTTTCTATAGCCATTTGGTCCTTATACTTTGAAGAATTTGCTTTCTGCCAAAGCTTATATTCTCCTACAATAATGCTTGTCCATTTATTAAGTTTAAGTACTTTAATAATACCTATACACATAAGCATCATTGCTACATAGCTTATTAAAATAACAACTAACAAAATAAAAGGTTGTGAAATGTGAATTATCTTACGAAGTACAAAGGTTATTACAGGATGCATAAGATAAATGCCAAATGAATAGTCTCCAACTACTTCAATAGCTTTTGTTACTTTATTATGTACATTTTTTTCTTTTAACATGAGACATATCCATAAAAGACATAGTGTTGCAAAAAGTGCGTATGCAAACCAATTACATTGATACCATGCCGTATTAATCTTTATAGATTTCTTTAAACAAATCACATATCTTATATAAATGATTGCATTGACACCAAATATTCCCCATACTATAACTGCATATTTCTTAAGACCTTCTTTAAACCTTTCATAGTTAAATCCAATCCAGATACCCAATAAAATAATATATAGATACCAAATCATCATGGTTGCTTGATATTTAAAGTATTGATAAATAAAATAGCGATTTAAGAAGTAAATTCCCACCTGTAAACTGATTGCAATAATGACTATTGCAATCAAATCAAATTTCTTAAAAATCCTTTGAACCAGTTTTGTAAAGCCTAATAAAATAGGTGTAAATAAATAAAGCTGAAGGATAACTGACATATAGTATAAATGTGTATATGCCTTTCCTAACCCTAGCCATAACCACCAATTTTGCCATGAGGCTAAATCTAAAAAGGTTAGCTGCCTAAATACTAATTTAAATACCAAATAAAATAAAGTCCATAAAATATAAGGTATTACAATTCTTATAAATTTCTTAGAATAAAATTTCTTAAGCTGCAATGGCTTGCCATATAATGTATAGCTAAGTAATATGGAGCTGATAAAAATAAAACATGGTACAGCAAATTGTAGCATACTATGAAAAATCAGATATGCCCAGGCACTCTTTCCAGATGTAACATTGGATACGCAGATGCTAAAGGTATGAATCCCAACCACAGCACACATAGCAATGCCTCGCAAAAGGCCTATTTCTCTATTTTTCTCCATGTAAAACTCCTTTCTCCTAATTTTATATTCTGACTATTATGTATCGTTTCTATTATACCATTAATTCTCTAAACATTGATATTAATATTATTAATAAGCATAAGTTGTATGCTCTACTTATCCCATGTGATCATTGTATTGCCATTTGCCCTCAAAATGCAGTTTAATCGACTGAATACAATATGAATGAAATCAAAGACTATGATGCAGAAATTTTTACTATTCATACTGCCCCTCTTCTTCAATGCTCCTGCTATTACATGGAAATAGACGATTATAAGCTAAAAAAAGAGCATATTTAGCAACCTTTCTATAAGTATTTAATCATACTTAGAATTGCTAAAATGCTCTTTTCTACTCTTTTAATAAATCATATCTCTTCATTATGCTAAGCTATCATACTCTTCAATAAACCCTTGTCCAAGGACCTCTCTTACATCTGCTATGGTCACAAAAGCATTCGCATCAATTTCTCGTACCATTTCTCTAAGTTTTGTAATCTCTTTCTGAGAAACAACAACAAAGAGCATATCCTTATCTGCTTTTGTATACATTCCTTTAGCCTTAATACCAGTTACACCTCTAGGAATTTTGTGCATAATCGCATTTGCAATTTCTTCATTTTTCTCAGACATAATAAAAGCTGCTTTTGCATAATTCAATCCTTCTAATACCCAGGTAATTACCTTACTTGTAATGAATACTGCAATAATGGCATACATTGCTTTCATCGAACCAAAAATAAGCATCCCTACTAAAATAATCAAACCATCAATCCCTAACATGACTTTAGCAATAGGAAATCTAGAATGCTTAAATTTAATAATGGTTGCAAGCATATCTGTTCCACCTGTTGTCGCACCCGCTTTTAGGACAATGCCTATTCCAAGTCCAATGATTGCTCCACCAAATACACCCCCAAGGAGTAAATCTCCTTGTACATCTAATAGATTAGGGATAAACCCTGTGTACCAAAGCGCACAACTTAATAATCCAACTGACCATACGGATTTTTTGGCAAACTCAAAACCTCTTTGCTTAATACTAATTATAAAAAGAGGGATATTAAGTACTAAGTTTGTAATCCACAATGGAATACCATATCCTAAAATCTTCTCTGATAGTTCTCTTACAATAATGGTTACTCCTGATAACCCACCTGTTACAAGTCCTAATGGAGAAGTAAACCAGTTAATCCCAAGTGCCAATATAGTTACACCTAATAGAATCATTAAAAATTCTTTTTTTGTGATAAACAATTTTTTCATGCTTTCTCCTTATCCTCTGTCCATATTTCTAGTTATTTCTCACACTAAAAAGGAAAAGCTATTATCTATAGCTTTTCCCCTTTTTCTAACATATTATTATAGCTTACTTCTATTATAATGAATACACTTAAATTATTATCCGCAATTCTCTTTCTTATGATGAATATTTTATACAGATTTATTTATATACCTATTCTATCCCTTTATACTTCCATTATTAGCTTATTTTAATTCTTGAAGTACCAAGCGAATATAGCCTTCCTCTTTCTGCAATAGAATTTTTTTATCTGTTAAATCCAGTTCGAAGTTTGCAAAACTAGAAAACAAATCTACATCTCTTAAAACATGAATCGTTACCCATTTTGAAACAGGTGTTGTCCTAATCAGTACAGCCCTTGATGCTGGAAATTGAATACGTGACATATAAGGTAAATTGAGTTCAAAATTTAAAGGGTAAGAAAAGGTCTCTATAAAGAAATCTTCATCTTGCTCTCTCATAATCACTCTAGCTTCTAAATTAGTTTGTATTAAATCATCTCTCATAGTTTCTCCTCTTAGCTTTATGGTATTATTTTATCCACTCAAGTATAATTTAACCTAATTTATTCATCCAAGCTAGTTTAAATGTTTTATTTATTTAACTATCTCTTTAATAATTCGAGCTGGATTACCACTAGCAATGACACCATCTGGTATATCTGATGTGATCACTGAACCAGGCATAATGACTACATCATTACCAATTGTGACACCTGGATGAATCACTGCATTTCCTCCAATCCATACATTATTTCCTATGGTAACAGGCAGTGCATATTCATAACCTGCCATACGCCTTTCTGGATTAATTGGATAAGCTAAGGTATAAATACCTACTTGTGGTGATATGATACAGTTCTCTCCAATGGTTACTTTAGCATCATCTAAAATAACACAGTTATAACTTGCATAAAAATTCTCCCCTATATGAATATTATAGCCATAGTTACATTTAAAATCAGGTTCTATATGAATAGAGTCTCCCGTTGACCCAAAAAGTTCTTTTAAAAGTGACGATGTTTGTTTCTTATCTTCAGGGTCTAAGAGGTTAAATTCTTTTAAAATCCGTCTTGCTCTTCTCCTATCTGTAGCAATCTTATCCCCCCAGGGAATATAATACTCACCTTCTAGCATCTCTTCTGACTCTCTACTGCTATCATATAAATCTTCTGCCTCTACAATGGAATACGCTTCTACTTTCTCAGATACCTCTTTTATATCATCTATTAGTTCTTCGCTGGTTTCATATACTGTATCTTCTGTTTCTTCACATTCAAATTTATAACCAATCGGTGTGGTAAAATCAAAGTTAACAATAGGATGTTCTCTATCATATTTTTGTGGATAATACACCTCTTCACTGTCCTCATTATCGTATACATCTATTTCTTCATCTTCATTTTCATCTTCGGGAAAATCATAGATATCATCTTCATCTATATCTTTATCTAGTTCATATAGTTTCTGTCCTAGAATTTCTTGTTCTAAACGCATTCGTTTCTTGCTTAAATCCTCTATCTCTATTTCAGATTGCTTTCTAT
>JAHLFQ010000261.1 GCA_018883705.1 Candidatus Cellulosilyticum pullistercoris | reverse complement strand
CCCTAGGTCTAGGCGCATACCAGGTTCTGTTAAATAAACACTTAAGTCTTCGGGATTAAGGGTAACCTTATCAAATCCAACGAGTGGAAGAGCATCTTCGATTTCTGTAGGACTTGGAATTCTAGCTTCAGGGAATCCGATATTCCATAGTTTAACAATAGGACCTACAGTAATATCAAAAGCACCATTTGTTAGTTCACTATAAAAGAGGCCTTTTTCGATGACATCATAAGTATTTTCATCTACGACGACAGGATGAATGCCGGCTGCATCATTGATTTCATCTATAAGTGTGCCAGTCTTATTAATGCTTAATGTATCTTCTAGCTCTTTAAGTTTCTCTATAGCTAGGTCTAATGTTTCTTCTGATTGATGATCATATAAAGAAATAGTAGTAACTGTTCCTAGTAGGAATTCTGTACGACTGAGGGGCGTATTACTTTCTTTGGAAGTTCCTGAGTTACATGCCGTTAAAAAAATAACACCAAATAAAGAAAGGAATATGATAATTAGACATTTATTCTTAAAATTAATGTACATTTTGACCTCCATTTGAGATGAATATTTGTATAAAATAGAATAATTCTAACTTCTATTATACTATAAAAACACTAAATGGATAGATATAACATTAAAAAAATGAAGAAATTATAAAAGTAATAGTAGACTTTTTAACAATAATTCGCTATAGTATTTAGGTAACATAAAAACACAATTATGTAAAATAAATAAGAGGTGAACAATGTCAAAGAAAACCAACATTGTTATACTTGGGGCAGGTTATGCTGGTGTACATGCAGCAAAAAAACTTGCTAAGAAGTATAAGAAAAACAATGATATTCAAATTACATTAATTGATAAAAATTCATATCATACACTTATGACAGAACTTCATGAGGTAGCAGGTGGGCGTGTACCAGAAGAATCTGTTAAAGTGGAATTAAGTCAAATTTTCCATAGAACAAAGGTAAACGTAGTAGTTGACTATATTACTAATGTGGATACAAAAGCTCAAAAAGTAACTACAAAGCATGGTGAGTATGCATACGATTATTTAATGATTGGTATGGGGAATGAGCCAGCTTACTTTGGTGTTCCAGGAGTAAAAGAACACGGCTTTAGTTTATGGTCTCTTGAAGATGCGCTAAAGATTAGAGAGCATATCGAGTATAAATTTAGAGCAGCTTCTCTTGAAAGAGATGCAGAAAAAAGAAAAGAGATGCTTACTTTCGCTGTAGCAGGATCAGGATTTACAGGAATTGAGATGGCAGGTGAGCTTCTTGAGTGGAAATCAACACTTGCTCGTGAATATAGAGTAGACGAAAAAGAAGTATCACTTCTTGTTGTAGAAGCAGCAGGTACTATTCTTAACATGTTAGATCGTAAGCAAGCTGATAAAGCTGAGAGATACATGACAAAACATGGCATGAAAATCCTTAAAAATAGTCCAATTACAGAAGTTACAGCAGATTCTATTACATTAAAATCTGGTGAAGTAATTAAAACACAAACATTAATTTGGACTTGTGGAATTCAAAATAATGCAGATTGTACAGCTTATGGTCTTGAAACAACTAGAGCAAATAGACTTAAAGCAAATGAGTACATGCAATCTACACAACATGAAAATGTATATCTTATTGGAGACTGTGCTTACGTAGAAGAGGAGCCAGGTAAAGGGAATCCTCAAATCGTAGAAGCAGCAGAGCAAACAGCAACAACAGCTGCTAAAAACATCATTGCTTCTATTGAAAAGAAAGAAAAAGTAAAATTCAAGTCTAACTATCATGGATTCATGGTATCTATTGGTGGTAAATACTGTGTAGCTAACCTTATGGGAATCAAGCTTTCTGGTTTCTTTGCCATGGCAGCTAAGCATATTGTTAATATGATTTACTTATTTGGCGTTCTTAATATTCCAGCTGTATATCACTATTTACAACATGAGTTCTTTGATATGAAAGAGAATAGAACAATTCTTAGAGGACACCTTGCTTCTAAAGGAAATCGTTTATGGTTGATTCCACTTAGACTTTACGTAGGTTGTGTATGGCTTCTTGAAGGGCTTGCTAAGCTTTGTGGTGAAGGTACATGGGAAACAGCAGTCGATGCACTGATTCATAAGGGTGAATGGTTATTTACAATCGGTTCAGATAGCTGGATTAAAGCAGGAAACATCAACATGCCATTTGCTTGGCTTCAAGACACTTTAACAGGGGCATCAGCAGCAACAGATGGTGCAGCAGAATTAGCAACACCTATTCTAAGTAGTATGCCAAAATTCTACGAATCTATTATGAAAATTATGATTCCAAATGAAACAATGGCAAACATTTTCCAAATCATGGTTGTTGTTTTAGAAATTGGTATTGGTCTTGCACTTATTGCAGGATTATTCACATGGCTTGCATCAGCAGCATCAGTATTTATGACTATGAACTTTATTCTTTCCGCTATGGCTGGTTGGGATATCTTATGGTATACTTTTGGTGGAATTGCATTAATGAGTGGTGCAGGTAGAACATTTGGTCTTGATTATTATGTGATGCCATGGATTACTAAGTTAGCAGGCAACTGGTGGATTGGTAAGAATAGGCATATTTATAGTGAAGAATAAATTGATTAAGTAGAAGAAAAAAGACCACTTGGGTTCGCCTTAAAAAGTGGTCTTTTTCATATAATTAGGAAAGTTGTTATAAAATGAAATACTTATAAGGAGCGAGATAAGGCTATGAAAATCAAACTATGGGATAAAATAATTATTGCCTTACTCCTTGTCATTTCATTTATTCCCTATCTTTTTTTGAAGATGTTAATGCCAAGTGATTACGATATGATCTATGCTAGGATAACTATTCAAGGTAAACTTTATAAAGAAATTCCACTTACAGGGCAAGTTAAGCAGAAGGAGTTTATCATTGATACAGGTCATGGCATCAATAAAGCAGTCATAGAAAATGAAGCGATTACCATTACGGAGGCAGATTGTCCTGACGAAATCTGCACTCAAACTGGATTTATTGACAAGCCTGGTCAGTCTATTACATGTTTACCACATAAACTGCATATTGAAATCGTTGGTAAGAGTCTAGATAGTACCGAGAAAGATGAGGATATAATAGATGTCAATGCATATTAGGAGTAAGATATGAAACAAACAAAACATTTAATATATATGTCACTCCTGGTGGCAATGGCACTTGCGCTACATCTTGTTGAGCGTAATATTCCTGTTCCATTTATGACACCAGGAGCCAAACTTGGACTAGCTAACCTAGTGACAGTTATTGCACTTTATACATTAGATAAGAAGTCAGATGTAGCAAAGATTATTGCCAGTCGTCTTGTGCTAAGTTCTATATTTGGTGGAAGTGTATCGGGATTGATGTATGGAAGTATGGGCGCACTTCTTAGTTTTATTATTATGATCATTATTAAAGAAGGTCTAAAAGAAAAGGTAAGTATGATAGGTGTAAGTGCCGCAGGTGCAGTCTTTCATAATATTGGACAACTTTTAGTTGCAGCACTTATTGTACAAAATATTGGTGTCATGCTTTATCTTCCAGTCCTATCACTAGCTGGAATTGTAACAGGTATTTTTATAGGAATAGCGGCAAACTATACAGTAGCACACATGTATAAGTTGCCTTTTTTTAAAGAAGCGGTAGTAAAAGAAAAGAGGATAGAATAATGCATGCAATCTGGAATAAATACCCAGAAATACAAAGTGAATTATATGTAGTAAGAGAAATAATGGAAGAAAATGCACGTTGCAAAGATAAAGTCATTGAAGCATCCATTAAAGACCTTATTCAATCAGGTGGTAAAATGATTAGACCTGGTTTTGCAGTTATTGCCTCTAAGTTTGGAGATTATAAGCCTGAGCGTACAAGAGCAATGGCAACTGTCGTTGAAATGTTTCATATGGCAACCCTTGTTCATGATGACGTTATCGATGATTCTAAGCTAAGAAGAGGAAAAGAAACCATTCAATCTAAATATGGTAAAGAGTATGCGGTTTATATCGGTGACTATCTTTTTTGTATCTGCTTTAAAATTTTAGCAAGTACAGCTTCATTGCAGAGCATACAAATTGATAGTAAAGCCATGTCTAAGATTTGCTTAGGTGAAGTAGAACAACTCAACTCAAGATTTCAAAAAGAAGTTTCAGTTAAAAATTATTTAAAGAGAATTTCAGGAAAAACAGCAGAGCTTTTTGCTTTAAGCTTATATATTGGTGCAGCAGAAAGTGATTGTGATAAAAAGTTATCTAGATTGTTTTGGAATATAGGACATAATATTGGGATGGCCTTTCAAATAATTGATGATCTTCTAGATTACACAGGTACAGATAAGCAGCTTGGTAAAGAAGCTGGACATGATTTAAGAGATGGCATATATACCTTACCTCTTATTTATGCTTTAGAGAGTAAGCCAGCTGATCTAATAGCACTTTTAGAGAAGGAAGAACTCAGTGAGGAAGATATCCAAAAGATTATTGAGTTAACACACGAATATGGTGGCATTGATAAAGCAAGAGCGTTAGCAAAGAAATATACAAATAAAGCTTATAGTTTTATGAAACGTCTACCAGATAATAAATATAAAATCATGCTACAAGAGATTACTGGAGAATTATTAGATAGAGTTTATTAATTAATAAAAAGAGGAAGATTTAGAGTAAATGGATACTCTCAATCTTCCTCTTTTTTGTTAAATCAACCACCTGCTATTTAAAGAGAAGTGCTAGAATAAGCGTCATAATATAAACTACATTTAATAAAACAAAGTTTTTAATAGCACAGATAAAGGTTTCTCTTTTAACTTGTTTAGCTTTAAAAGCTTTGATGTTTTTCATAATAGGCACTAGTGTAATAAGTGTAAGGAGTGATACCCATGGTAGGACTCTAACGACAACACCTACAATAATAGCGACATAAGCTAGATAATAAAGTATCTCCCAAAGGAGTAAAGCATTTTTTTTACCAATATAAATAGGAAGTGTATAGCGTTTATTAGGAAGATCCTCTTCCATATCACAAATATTATTGG
>JAHLFQ010000052.1 GCA_018883705.1 Candidatus Cellulosilyticum pullistercoris | reverse complement strand
TCTTTAAGTTCTATTTGATTCATAGAAACATCGTTCTTTTCTTCAGTGAAAACCCCCATGTATATGGTATCTACCGAAATAGATTCAACCCCATAATTCATATAGTAATCATCATGAATTTTAAATTCTGTAGGATTTGAGACATTTAGCAATTGCCAAGGAATACGTAATTCCACACCTTCCAAAGAGTAGCAATAGTCCGCTAAAGAATTATCCTTAGAATGACCTTGTATCAGCTTTCCTGTTTCAAATACACTATGTCTTACTACCTCATTATTTGAAGCTATATTATCAAAGATATCACTTTTACAAATCATAGAAATAGGGACAGACTCCTCATCATCTTGCTCAGGATATCTGATAAATGGATCTTCACCTGTTATCTGAGCGAGATAGTTTTCTCTTAGTGACTCATAACGCGAATGAACAAGTATCTCCCCTTGGGTTTTAGAGAGCCTAATAATAAAATCGGCCGCTCTGTCAAATTGAACCTTATCTAGATACGTTTTACTTCCACTATTAGGCGTAATATCTAACGCAAGATATAATTCTTTATCCATGGTGAGTGCATTGTTTTTTATGAATAAATAGAGTCCTTTTTCATCATAAAATGTATAAGCCAAGGTCTCTCCATCATTTATAATGGTATGCTTCTTAGGCCAATCAGAATCATCTCCATCTATTTCAATATCATTAGATTTGAAGCCTAAAATGCCATAACCTGTATTTTTGCTTTGAATATCATGCCAGCGATAAGTTTTATCTACCTCAACTGCATAAGATGTATTCCACGATACTTTTTCCCAAGAATCTTGCCATGAATTGATAATCGCCCCCTGACATCCTCCATCTATGATATTTTGATACATATTAATAAGGGCCTCACCTTGTTGCTGTTCATTTAGGTTGCCACTTACTTCATCTGTTCCACGAGAGGTTGAAAAACCAAACTCACTAATGACTACAGGCATCGTATGATAGTTACTTAATAACTTAAAATATTTTTCTTCCTCTGTTGCCCCTGTAAGCTCGGTTAATAGGGGTGATAACTTTTCTTTCTGCTCGGCAGAGAAATATTCTTCAAAACCTGTATATACTTGTGCTAACTGATAGGAAGCAAAGTACCCACTTTTTAGATTTTCAGTAGCTTCAATATGATTAGGGTCAAGAGAAACATATTTATCCGCGGCTCTTGAAAATTCTATTTCATATTCAAAGGGGTCTGTTGTAGTGGATGAAGAAAAAGTTACGAGTGACTGACAATGATATTTATTAGTTTCATAAGTCACGAGTTTGTCCATAATATCAGCTAATAACGCTTCAAAAGGCGAGGCCTCTTGAGTCGTTCTAAAGTATTTTCCTTCATAAGCGCTACTATAATTTCTATTATTAGTATAAGCAATCGTATCTGGATTCCAATCTGAACCAATCATATAGCCTAATAGCCATGGAGATACATCTTTCGTATAGATCCCGCTTCCTTTGGTTTTATTGTTGCTAATGATTTTCTTACCATGAACAACATCTACAACATCTCTTGCATCCTCTCTCAAGCTATAATAAAACCCTTTACTATAGGCATCATTTTTTGAGTTATTTGCATAGTCTGTTACTCGAATACCTTGAAGTAAATACAATGGATTAGGGTTATCATTATTAAATTCATATAAGGCATCATAAAATGTGCTGTCATAGATTGTATAAATTCGTAGCGTATTCGCACCCATTTCTTGAATCAACTTAAACCATCTTAAATAAGTTTCCTTATCAATAGCAAAATCGGTGGACCTATGATTTGAAATGCTTGAAGGAAGATTGACGCCTTTGATACTGATTTCTTTAAATGTATCATCCTCTTTTACCATGATACTTTTATTTTCAACTTTAGATAGGATTTGTAGAGAATCATTAGTAAATGGATTAATATAAAATCCTTTAAAATATATTAAATAAAATAGGCCTATCATACCTAATATAATGATGAACATAGATCCTATGAACTTCCTCATTTGACTCTCCTTTCTATCTCTTTACGTTGTTTACATTCTTAGAGTCTGCACAGTATTGATACAAGGATTCAATATGGTTATCTAGCCATTTACCTCTTCTAATAATATAATCTTTAAATTGCTTGACAGCTTCTTCATGACTTGTCACATTTCTTTCAACTGGTGTTAGGAAGTTGAAAGGATTATAATGGTTTAAATCATAGACATATCCCCAAACCTCATCATTTCTCTGAACAGCTTCCCCCAGCCATCTATTGGTAGAATCAATGTAATCCACTAGATAGTCTTCCGATAAATAACTTTTTCTTAGCTCTCTATATTTTCCTATGACTAACGCTACAAATTTTTTATCCTTGACTAACTGACTGAACCACGGCGTATCTTGTAATGAGAAGCCAGACTCATCAAATTCCTCATCCATATAGTTGTTACAACTATTATTAAAGTCCCAAACAACGGGTTTTATTTTTTCACGCATATCTTTATAGTAATAAGTCGAATATCTCCCAGCATCCACATTTCTAAAAAACTCATTAATAATAAAATATTCGGCAAATGCATTGATGTCTATCAGTTCTGTATATGTATCATCAAGATACAAATCATTTGAATACAGAATTTTTTCTACCTTACTTATTTCTTCTTGAATATAGTTAAGCTTTTCTTCTGTTAATTTAGCTGTACCTGGGTAACGAATATCTAGAGTTGAACCATTAGTCTTTAAAGTATAGTAAGTCAAGTTATTGAGTTCATATTTCCCTTTTCCTTCTCGGTCCCAATTGACTATAAAGCTCGTGTAATTATTTTTATCCTCTGTTTTCGTTAGATTAAGTCTACCTTCACCTTGGGAAATAGGTTCCATTAAGAGATAAACACCTTTATATTCATCATCCACAAACAGTTCACAATATCTCACATTAGGCGCATAATCCATAATTTCTCCTGCAATATTCATACAAACATAATTCCTAAGCAAAGAACGGTCCAAAAAAGGCCCATTAAGTACCCATTTATCATGTCTTGCCATGCCTAATAGTTCTTCTTCATTTGAACCATAATCATTCACTAACTGAACTGAATAAGACTTTTTATCAAAATAACGAGAAGAATTTCCTCTATAGTGTATCTTTGCATCTGTTTGAATGGTTGGCGTACTATTTAAATCATTTGTCATGCCTTTATTATCTATCACTTCAAAACTGACAACGATGTCTGATGTCCCATCTTCTGCTAATTCATATTTGGTCGTAGTGCTCCCGTTTATGATGGGAGTCCCAGGGATTTTCTGATTATTTGTATTGATTTTTATAATAGGTAAATGGGTTCTAAAACTGTCATCATTTCCTTGCTCTTCTACCATAGCAGGTGTTATCTGATGCTGATGAATACGAACTCTTTTATCCGTTGAATAAGACTCTGCTATGATACAGATAGAAAAAATTAAACTGATCGATAGAAAATAAATTAATTTACTCTTCATATTGAATTACCCACTGATTTCATCATTTTGAGTAATAATATTAACATACTCTATGTCACCTAAATCATATAATTTTTCTACGATGCTCTGGTCTCTTTTATAAGATAGATCATAAGTTTTTCTTGATAATTCAAAAATAAATTCTATATTGTTATTGGTTGTATTTTTAACTCTTAATAAGGCTTTCTTTTCAAAGTAGTCAAAAACGATACTTTCTATACTCATTTCCTTGCTTCTTGAACCTTTTACCATCAATAAGATTCTATTTTCATTACGTACACGTCCCATAATAAAAAGAACGACAAATACGACAAATGAACCCACACCTGCAACAACATAATCACCAGCACCACAACAAATCCCTACAATAATGGTCCAAAAAATATAAGTGGTATCTCTTGAATCTTTAATAGCAGTTCTAAAACGAACAATAGATAACGCACCAACCATCCCTAATGACAGTGCAATATTGTTTCCTATTACCGTCATAACAGTTGACGTTAAAATCGTTAAGGTCATAAGTGACACATTGAATTTTTTGCTATATGCTGTTCCTACATGGGTATACCAGTATGAAATATAAATAGCAATACTCAAAATAGCTGCTACGACGATACGTAGTACGATGTCTTCTGTTGTCAGTGCTGTTCCTTGTTCTAATAAACCACTTAACACATCTCTCATTTTATCAATCTCCTTTACCTATTTAGTTCATATATTAATAGACATAGTGTTTACTGATTGTTCTACCTAAGCAATATTTACTCATGCTTATTTGGCTTTTTTCACATTGGTTGATGATATCTTTGATATAGGCTAACAAAAATCCGTTATATTTGACCTCAAGTATCACCATATAAGGGTCAAATACGGAATATTCATTTAATGTTTTCGAGAAGATATTAAAATCACTTTCATTCGTCACTATATTATAATCGAATGTCACACGAATCTTATTTTCTTTTGCAATGAATGCTTTTCTATGATAAGTCACCACAGTGGCAGGTCGGTAACAATGCATCGTCATGACTGCATAACATTCTTTAGCAAATGTTTCTTTATATTTTAGTAAGATAGAGTAATTACCTTTTATTAATTCAAGAGCATCTTCTTTACTTAGTTTTAATGACCTTTTTTTCTGAAATTCTCCTTGTTTTTGTTTCATTTCAAGTAAGGCAAATTCACTATCCGCTCCATAATTTCTAAGCCTTATCTTTCTTCGAACTTCTACACCATCTAACTTTTCCTGATAATCCCTATCATCTATAGAATCAAAATATAGTGAACGCACTGGATAATACTCATGTTCCTTGCTATGGGCGTCCTCATACATAACCTTTGAAAACAAAGCTTTAAACTTATAAAATTCTTCAATTGAAATTAAAAATTTCTTTTCTTGCCGAAAAACTTCATTCATAAAACATCACCTCCAGCACATAGGTAATAACTTTTTTACCTAATAATCATATCAGTTATACCAATTTATTATTATATCATAAGATTTATAATGTAAAAATAACAGTTGACAACTAAACATTTGCACCAAAATATGTCAAATCATCATTATTACTATCCTTATCTTAACTCTTAAATAAACATAAAAAATAGACCATCATACGCCTTGTATAATGGTCTATTTTCAAGATTACTTCTTTATAGATAGATTCAGTTCTTTAGGCAGGTGATTAATCAGCATGGCCATATCCTTAGGTAGCGGCGCTGTTATCCTCTTATACTCCCCAGTGATTGGATGATAAAAGGTACACTCTGCAGCATGTAACGCCTGTCTTGTGAGCATGTGATTACCTTCATTGTATAAAAAATCTCCAAGAAGAGGATGACCAATAGCAGTCATGTGCACACGTATCTGATGCGTGCGTCCTGTTTCTAATTGTAACGCAACCATAGATACTGCTTTCCCTTCTATATAAAACACTTCAAGTCTCCAATAATGGGTTACGGCTCGCTTACCTTCTTTTTCATCAATCTTTCTCTTGATGATAGTTCCTTCTTCTCTCCCAATAGGCAGGTCAATCGTTCCTTCTTCCTTTGTAATCCCTTCTACAAAAGCCACATAGGTTCTGCCAAGCCCGCGCTCCTTCATCCTCTTTGATAAGATGCTCGCACTTATTAGGTTCTTTGCAATAATCGTTACTCCTGTTGTATCTCGGTCTAATCGATTAATACAGCGAAACCTATAAGGTTTGCCTTGCTCTTTGTAATAGTACATAACACCATTGGCTAAGGTGTTATCATAATGATTCACCGATGGGTGAATCGGCATATCATAGGGTTTGTTGAGGACTAAGATATCTTCATCCTCATACAAAATATCTAGAGGGCACTCCTTTGGCATAATATTTTCAGATGATGCCTCTTCTGTTAAACAGATCTCTAGGATATCTCCTGTCTTTAAGGTTTCATTTACTCCTGCCCAAACGCCATTTTTCCTAATCCCTGTTTTTGTTTTCTTGAGTTCTATAATAACTGCTCTTGAATATTCCTTTTCCTTTAAAAACATGCCAATACATTTGCCATTATGGATTTCTTTTATCTTATATTGTATCCTTCGTTCCATTTCTTTTCCCTGCTTTTTTCATTCTAGTAAACTACTATTTTCTATCTTCTTTATCCATCTCTTTTACTTATTTCATCTGTTATGAGTGTTTTTGAAATAGACATCGCTTTTATAATCTTCTTAAGGCGAGTGTGATGAGAGGTCCCCGTCGCAGCTTTTAACTGTGCTTTTTCACATTTGCTGATAATAGAAGATACCGGGCGTAGTGCTTCTATCAATTCTTCTTTTGTATATTGATTCGTCACACTTTCATCTGTTAGGAGTGCTTTTGATATATACATTGCTTTTATCCTGTTCTTAAGGAGTGTATGATGAGAAGTCCCCTTCGCAAATTTTAGCTGCATTTTTTCACACTGACTAATAGTAGAAGATACAACGCCTAGTGCTTCTACTATTTCTTCACTTGTATATTGGTTCATAGTATTTTACCTCAGATTCTAACCTCATATATTTCTCTCTATGTTTTATGACCCTTTATATTATTCAAACTCTGCTAATCTTTTAGTATCGATATCAAATAACTCTTTTCTTCCCTCTTTTTTTATTATAAGGATTCCTTTTTCTTTTAATAAGGAAATACAATTTCTAATTTTAGTTTTTCCTATATTTTCTCTACATATCTGATAAATCTCTTCTATACCTATTCCTTCATCTCCAAACAAGGTATTCTGAATTAATATAGATACTACGTTAAATAGTTTCTTATCATCACCTACTACTTTATCGCCAATTTTTATATAGTATTCCAGCTGATTACGTCTATTCTCTAATGATTCACATAAACCCTCTATAGATTTAACTAGTATATCTAAAAATGTAATGACAAAAGCTGTTAAATCACCTCTATTTTTTTCATCATTTGTTATCTTAAAGGCTTTATAATATGCCTGTACATTTTCCTTAATAGTACATGATAATCTACATGCAACTAGAAATTCTAACTTTTGAGCCAATAAATAACTACTAATAAATCTACTCGTTCTACCATTTCCATCATAGAATGGATGGATATAACCAAACATATAGTGAAATACAGCAATCCTAATTAAAAAATTATACTCATCATTATTTAGAGCATTTAAAGATTCTGACATGGTCTCTATTATCTTTTTTTCAGGATATAATCCTTCGTGAATTACTCTATCATGACTTCCTAATACACTTACGCCATCTTTCCTAAATATTTCTCCATCTGGTTCATTAACCGTATTCTCTTCTACCACATCTTTAAGTGCAAATTCATTATATAAATCTCTAATATCTTGACATGATGATAATTTGATTTGTTCATCCTTTAACAGCATTTCATACTTTTTAACCAGTCCATAAAAGCGTTTATGGCTACTACCTTGTCCTTTATCATTTAATATTTCATTTATTTCTCTTCTACTACTATTAACTCCTTCTATTTCATTTGTCATTTTTATTTCATCAACCAAGCACCTTTTTGTATATTGAGCCAATGCAATTCCTGGTACAGAATTCATATGCTCTAATAATAATTTATCTAAACTCATTACTTGCTCTATTTTCTGTAAGATCTCATGAGTAATTACTACAAATCCATCATATTCGTTTATTTTAAAGTTAAAATGATAAGTGGATTCACTTTCTATTCTTTTTCTATATGTTTCTTCAAATACTTCTTTCCCTTGATAAAAAAGGCTTGAAAGCAATTTGTATTTCATATTATCACCCACAATTCTTATTTTAAATTTTACTTATTATAATTCAATAAATATAATAAGTAAATATATCATTTTATTTTATTCTTATCAAATTATGCTGTTTCTAGCATATTATATGACATCTTTTAAACCTTATTTATTATATTATACTCAAATTAATAAGTTTATAATCCATACCACCCAAGAATCCATCCTCTTTATTCCCAACTGCTCTTTTTAATTCTTCTGTCAATACACTTCTCATTGCTATACCGCCTTATTTTTGCACATAAAAATTACCTCTAAGGAAACTTTATATCCTTAGAGGTATCATATTTATTATATATATTTAATTTATTACATTCCATCTAAAATCACTAGAGGTTATCACTTACTTGCGGTTCATCATGGTACAAAGAGGATAGTATTGGATATGATACGAATGATAACTATTGCAATAATAGGCTCTCTATTATTCATTATAATCTGCTTCATAAAAAATGTGTATCCACATCACATAAAACTTGAAATAGGTATCAAAGATCTTAAACTAGAATTTAAGATAAAAATTACTGACTGAATCATGTCTCCTTTTGAACTATAACACAACTGTTCTTACTCTCTAAATTGGAATTTATCACAGAGCCTATTGCACAGTAAATTCTACTGCAAGATTATAGGTCGTAAAATCCCCAGTTCCTCTAAAATCCATAATAGGTTTTACAATACGATAATTCCCCTGTGGAAGCACACCATAAAACTGAGTCCAGTCTGCACTCCAATTCGTTGGAACATCTTTTTTAGCCATGTATGCCATAGAATTAAATCCCCAATCCTCTATGATATAATCTACACTATACCACTTTCCATCCTGTTTCATCTCCAGTGAATAATCATCGCCAAATTGAATGGATTTATCGGTCTTATTTAGAAAGGATAACTCGATCCCTTGATTCGTTACATCAGCAACTTCCATAGAAACACCTTCCAAAGTATCTATAGTTGTTAAAGCCTCAGTAGTTGCAGTCGCTACTGGAAAATCTGTCATTTCTGTCACAAAACGCATCCATTTTAGTTCTTCGCTATCATCTGGCATGTACACGTCAATACTATTTTCATTAACGTACTGATAACCATAGCCTGCTCCAAAGTTTGATTGCCCATCTTCTGATGGAATCTCTGTTACATCAACTGAAGTAGTAATCTCTCCATCCATGTTGCCACAACGTGCATCAATATCTGATTCTTCCCCTGTTGCCTTGTATAATCTACCATCAACAACAACCATCTGTGGATAATCTACTTCTGTATCCTTCCCTTTTTCTACTAATGCAATCTCAAAAACATCATTTATCTGTCCAGGATAGGATTCTGCAATGCCTCCCAAATAACCAATCGTAACAACATCTCCAACAGTTAAATCTTCAAGCACTTCTAGTGACTTTTCTTCTGCAATATTATTTATATTGACCCAAATTGCATCACCAGATTTCCGTTCTTGAGCCGTTTTGGGAGGTTCTACAAGAATGGCATGATCCGTTTTCTCCAGAACAGTTGCTTCCAAATATGATTTTTTAGTAGTTACTTCCGTTGTCTGTTTATCCTGATTAACGCTACAGGCACTCAGCGGGAAAATCATAAGACCTAACAATAAGACTTTATAAATTTTGTACTTCATAGCAAATACACCTCCTTATTAAGGATAGACGATTATAGCTATCAAAAAGTTTCTTATAAGTAGAATATTCATTATTTATAATGTAAGTTTCATTAAATGATCTATCTGTTCATCTTCACCTAATTTAAAAACATGTGTCCCAAACTTTTCAAATCCTTGCTTTTCATAAAATTTTATGGCATTCATGTTATTTTCCCATACACCTAACCAAATATAATTTAACTGATTATCTCTTCCAATCTCTATCGCTTTCTCAATTAATCTTTTACCAATGCGATTACCTTTATATTCCTGTAACACATAAATTCTTTGAACTTCTAATGTGTTATGGTGATCCTTTTCTGTTTGTGCCTTATCAAAGTTAAGTTTCATATATGCAACTGCTTCTTTATCATGTTCAACTATATAAAATTTTGAAGCATTATTTTTGACTTCGCTCTCTATCTGTTCATAAGAGAAATTTTCTTTCAAATAATTTTCCATATCTTCTTTTGTATTCTCACTAGAGAATGTTTCATAGAATGTTTTTTCACTTACAGATTTAATCTTTTCTATATCTTGCATACTGCATTCTTTAATTAAAAACTTTTCCATATTTTTTATCCCTTTCGTATATAAATTTTATGCTTATCTATATAAAATAGAAAAGCATTATAACATCATATCTTCTATGATTTAATGATGTAGTGAAATAATAATAAGGCATTATTTATCCTAGTATATCTGCTATCCACTGAAAAAATTAAATTCAGATGCTCCACTTTCTATAAAGTAGTCTACTGCATCATTTCCAAGAAAGGCTCTATAGTTTTTATTAACAACATCTCGTGTAAAACTTCTAATTCTTCATATTGGGCCTTTCGTAGTTTGATTTCCATTTAAATATTCTCCATATATTACTTTCGTATGATCTAATTCATCATACTAATTATATCTGCTACCTTTTTATAATTAAAGATTCATTACTGATATAATAATAAAAGATAGCACTACTTAAAATGCTATCTCAATCAAAAGATTAACTATTTATTTTTCTGAATCTTATTTTCATAACCACACCAATAAACTGGACTTTACATCATAGTGTAGACAACACACTTTCTATTTGTTCGTGTATAAGAATATCATAACGTATTTAAAAGTTAAGAATGTAAACTCTAATATCGAAAATACCTGTTAAAGAACAAATACTCAAAATCAAGAAAGCAATCCCTGCTATAATTGAAATTATTTCAATAGCATATTTAACTTTATCTCATAAAATTATTTGATTTATCTAGCCCTACTATCTCCCGTGCATATGTATCTTAATGAAGCTTTATTTTACCATTCAGTAACCTCAATATTCTCTATAGAATCTATTATCTTCTTCATTAATTCAACTTGCTTACCTTTACTGAATGGTACATAAGCAAAATTCTTCTTATATTTCCCTACACTCTGCCAAAACATTCCTTGTTCATCATAATCTTCAATGATTGTTCCAGATTTATCTAAGGATAAATAGAATTTATTTTTAGATAAATCTCTTATATCAATGGCATTTAACTCAATGATTCCATATATAGGACCATCTTTACTTTCCTCATCACAAATAATAAGAGCATCTTTAGAACCTAATGAGTAAATTGCTGCAATATTTATTCTTGTTTCTTTATAACCCATATCAATAACTGAATACATAAACTCGGCATCTAACGTTAATTCAAATTCAGCAGATATTTCCTTTTTAGAAAGATATTGTTGAACTTCTAATGTATAAAAGGCTTTTTTAAGTTGTTCACAAATATACTCTATCTTCTTCATATTAATCTTTGCCCATATACCATCTTCTAGAGAAGCTAACATATGTTCTATTAAAATTATATCACAACGTACTTCTTTGATTTTTGTTTTATCATATTCTAGTGAGGGTAGAATATCCTTCTCTAAAAAACATAAAATTTCCGCTAACTGCCCCGCTAATTTGTAATACTCAGACTTACTTTTAATACCTAAATGCGTTAGGTCATTTCTAATCCGATTAATTTCTTCAAAATCCGTCTTATACCCATCACCAACTTCATATAATATGCAAAATAATTCTATACACTTACTATACTCAATTGTGTGAATATCTGCATTTTCAATTACATAGTCATGAAGCGGCATATTAATTTGCCCTTTCTGCTTTTTACAGTAGTACTCTAAAATGCTCTTATGCATATCTCTAGTACATACATTATCATATATAAAAATAGGATTTATTTCACTTATTTTAGCTTTAAAGAACAGTTCCAAAGCACTATTTAAACATAATATTGCTTGTTTCAGATAAGTAGTACTCTCATCAGGGTTAACGTATTGTGCATCCTTTTTCAAAAAAGAATCTAAATGACGTAACGCCCATTCAAGTGAGTCTATCGCGTTATCTAATAGTAATATCTTCATACTCCTCCCTCTAATCTTTTAAAACATTATTAGTCTTCTGAGTTCAACTCTGAATCCTTATCTTCTCCATATAAAGTATTCTAAATAATTTGCATGAGTCCAACTAATATTATCTCCAGCTAGAACTAATACTTTCTCTTATTCCTATTCCTTACACTAAGGAATGTTTATATACAAATTATATTTACCTCATAATTATATCTTATTTTCTTTCAAGAGAACCAATTATTCTCTTCTTTATTTATACTATTTGCAGCTTAAACCGTGTCATAACTTGTTACCTCAACCCTATTATTATCAATACTTCAGTCCCTAACCTTCCCTTATTTAGGGTACAGTTCACCGTTTCATTAGCAAGTGATAACTTTATATATAAAACTGATACAACTTTTTGTTATTGTTGTTCTGGATTCATTACATAAATAGTATACAGTTTTATATGTAAATAAGCTATTTTCTCCTATTACTATCATTATCATTATGTTATAATATTCCAGTAAACACAATTTAACCGTAGATGGATGGCTACGGAGGTTTTGAACGTTTTCTCCTCCTTAGGCTATTGGTGATTCATTCATCATGGCACAAAGGGGGTGGTATTGGATATGATACTAATGATAACTATCGCAATAATAGGCTTTCTATTATTTGTTATTATCTGCTTCATAAACAACGTGTATCCACATCACATAAAATTTGAAATAGGTATCAATGGTTTCAAGCTAGAATTTAAGACAAAAGAAAAAGGCTCCCATCCGACCAAAGATTGAACCTTTTTCTATAGCTTAACTTATTAAGTTTTATTAATTCCAATAGCCCTAAATTAAAACAAGCGTCTCACTTTAGGAGTACTTAGTACTTAGTAGCTACTGAGCATTTCTTTTTTATGCTTATATTATAACAATATTTCCTTAAAAATAGACTGGAATTTATCCAATTTCTTTCAAATGATTAAGATGGATGCCAATATGTCCAATGCCAAGAATTATTACTGATAGAATAAGAAATATATTTTTTCCGTATATCCCTAATAAAAAGAATGCAACAACTGGTAATGTAGCACCCGCAACTGGCACACCTAATAAACTACTATAAAAATCTTTCATAGTTTTATTACTTTTAAAATACCTTATCCAATATATTTCATATAAAATCATAAGTACAAATGCAATAAGTAAAACGATAGACCATTTAGAAATAGTATTGATATTGAAATCACTAAAAATTAAAGATAAACAAGTAACTAAAACTTCGCCAATTCTTTCAAAAATCAATAATATTTTGTTCTCATTGATCACATATTTATCATAATCTTTAGGTTTATTTTTAGACCATATTATGTTTGGAATCATTAACATTACTAAAAATATTAAGCCAATATATGAAAACCCAAAATGAATATTCATTTCTCTACATCTCACTTTCAAATTCTAATCAATCTACTTATATACCATCTATTTTATCATAATACTCTGTAAAATTTCTATTCTCCTACTCAATCTTTTACTCAAATTAATCCCTACTTTTGCTATGTAATGCGCTCTATGTTCCTTACTGCAATCTTCTTTACCTCCTCTACTATCAATCACTTTTATTCCCTACATTCATCTTAATTTTGAAACTTTAGAAAAGAAAAAAGACAATTAGAGTCTGCTATAGAGACCTTAAAACAAGACATCGAAAAACTAACCAAAGAATTAGAAGAAATTAAATCTACTATTCATGAACAAACCAAATAAAACTTTCATAAAATATAAGTGATATTGGATATACTGTAGAAAAAGTTACTTGAATTTTAGACCTTCCTATATTACTATGCTTATAAGGATAAAGTAATCTTGTATTGCTTAAGTCATATCGCAAATATGACTATTGTGAATTATGAGGACCCCACATTTGCAGTGTGAAGTTTAAGTTAAAAAGAAAGAGAGTATATCAATTGATATACTCTCTTTCTTTTCATTAGATGCAATCTTATAGACTAATCAATCTATCTATATCGCTTACTTGTGATACGATTCACCGTGCTATTAGCATATGATACCCTTATATATATTAAGACAAAAGAAAAAAGCTCCCATCCGACCAAAGATTAAACCTTTTCCCATAGCTTAACTTATTAAGTTTTATTCTTAGTAGTTATCAGCTACTAAGTTATACTTATATTATAACATGATTTACAAACATTTAAATCCTCTATTTAATCCTTTTAATTAAGTATACATTCTATCAGCACATTTATTTGTCGTATATTCTTAATAATTTCATAAATCTATCATTTATTTGTGATATGGTTCATCGTTTCATTGATAAATGATAACCTATATATGCATTTCTTCACACCTACTCCTATTACTAATAATTCATTTATGCATATTATATAATTACTACTCTTTGCCTATGCTTAAAATTATTTATCCTAATAGATCCCCCTAAGTTTCACTATATCTCTAACTAACTCTAGTTTTATACTTTCAAATAAACCCATTTTTCAGTCCAAATTAATATATGTACCCTATTTGCCTTCTACTATAGTAATTAAATACTTTCTAAATGTAGGATAATTATTTTCACTTAATATTAAATCCTTAAATACTGCTTTTGCTACATCATCCTTTGTTCTATATTCTAATGCCTTAGCCCATAACTTACTTCTAAAATCAAGGAGTTCTGGACGTTTATTAATTTCTAGGTGATCTATTGTATTTTGCACTCTTTTATCCTGTCCATCAGTACATAATATTGGTCCCTTAAATTTTATTTTATCGTCTACAGAATCTTGTACAGGATCTAGTATTGGAAAATCATTGTCCCACTTATCATTTTTCTTTTTATTGCACTTTGTACATATTTGATGTAAATTAGACCACTCAAAACATAGATTAGGAAATAGACTTTTAGGTTTATAATGTTCAATCTCAGCATAACCTGTTAAATTTATTTCTCCCTCACAATAGCAACATAACGATCCATACATATCTCTTAATGCTTTTTGCACATCAGTTTGCTTGTACTTCCTTTTATATTCACTATCTACTTTTGAATATTCCCCTTTAATCTTAATTTGTTCTAATAACGCTTTGGTCCATTCTTCTTTATTATCTTTTAAGCTTTTAGGTTCTTCTCCTCTATTAACTTTATGCATACTTACTCCTCCAAGCTCTTCTCATAAGCTTCAAATCCAATAAGGGTAATGATAGGATCTTCTGATGGTAATTTATCTTCTAAAATTTTCTTTAAATGTGCAAACTTACTAGCTTCTTCCTCACTTAGACCATTACTAAATTTTTTTTGATAAATAGCTTTAAATTCTTCTATTTGTTGTTCTGTTTCTTGATCTCTAGATGTATTAATTCCCATAATGTCAATCAATATATTTTCTGCTAACCAACCTTTTGTTCCTGTATCTGGATAACTAATACTAACTTGTGTTTCCATATTCTCATTAACTCGAGCATCTAACATTATAATTTCATCTTTTGTACAACTAGAGATAACAATTGGTGCATGTGTTGTTGCAATAATCTGTAGCTTCGGAAATGTATTCTTTAAATCTGATACAATTCTTTTTTGCCATGATGGGTGGAGATGAAGATCTATCTCATCAATCAACATAATACCTGGTGTTTCTTCTATTGCTTTTTCCTTCAACCAAGGGTTCAGTTTAATAATCCTAAAAGCTGTATCGCAAACAATACCAATTGCATTCTTATAACCATCGCTCAATTTATTAAATGGCATTGTTCTACCATCAGGTAATGTAATAATAATTTGCTTTTCCTTTATTGAATATCTTATCCTAGAGCCTTCCCCTAAAAACTTTTCTACTGTTATACATAATGCACGTAATTCACTTGAAACAACATCTTCATCTATTTCATATCTACGCATTTCCTCAATCCATTTACTATATTGATTTTCATTTGACAATGGATTGATACAATTTTTATAACCATAATCTCTATTACTTACATTTTCTATTTTCGCAGATTTACTTACTCTCGCCCATACTCTTCCTGTACCATGATATACAAACGCGGGCAAAATTTCTTTTTTCCCCTCACTTAGCACACTATTTAATGCCTTAGAACATTCTTTAATCTGGCTATTGTGATCAAATCTAGTATTATCACTTTTGCTTTGCCTAAATCTAGAATAACTATATTCTTTTCCATTTATATTTACTTTAAAATCTAATTCTACAGGATAAACAGGTTGAAATTCTGTTAATTCACTAATTGTATTTCTTTGTATACTAACATCATCTTGTGTAATATTTCTCCTATCAGTAGTTGATAAACTTTTAATTTCATTTAAATAACCACTAATACCAATTGCGACTGCTTCTAATACACTTGTTTTACCTACTCCGTTATTTCCTACTATTAAATTAAACCTTGTATTAAAGTTTATTTCATCATCTCTGAAACATTTAAAATTCTTCATGTGTAGATTATTAATATACATATCTACCCTCCTTAGCCATCTTTGTATATTTTAATTTCTAGTATCTCTCTTACTCAAAAAGTATATTATTAGTATACCATTATTAGCTATGTTAAAACACTTTTTCTATATTTTTTCCATTTTGTCATTAGTTACTATATATTACTGAAATCTTCTATCTATGGCTTCTAATTCTTTATCTAAATTTTTCTACACATACAAAGCGGCCCAGTTATTAATATCCGCAAAAACTTATGGCACTAATGATCATAACTTGCCCATTTTCCTTTTTTAACAAAGGGTATATAATGTTTACCAATACATTCTTTTCAACACCGTACGGAATATGATTTTTCAACATCATATCCCTCTTTCGAATTTCTTTAACGTTGCATATCTAACGCAATCTTCTACAAATATTATATACATATTACTCTCTAAAAACTATTTTCTCTCTTGCAAAAATTTCATACTTATTGAAATACATTTATCCATCTCTTCATCCCAAATATAACTATATTAATTTCAACAGAATTAATTAGCAAAGTATTAATTCTGTTTATCTATCATCTCTTAACTATATAAATCCAAAAATAGTCCGTACATACGATACAGCTGTGGAATCATTAAGCAAAACTATCCTATATATCTCACATCTAATCTATTGATTTATTAATACTTACAATTCTTCCATCAAAATTATTAGAGATTATCACTTACTTGTGATACGGTTCACTGTCTTTAATCCTAGTCTATTGTATCATTATGTTCTTTTCCATAAAAAAAGTATGGTACTTCTTTTTAATCAAAGTATCATACTCTCTTATTCTTACATTTAAAGCTCTACATGTTCTAAGCCTTGTCTAAGGTCTTCGATAATATCATCAATGTTTTCAAGGCCTACTGAAATACGAATCATACCACCATCAATACCTGCTGCTACTAGTTGTTCATCTGTTAATTGA
>JAHLFQ010000260.1 GCA_018883705.1 Candidatus Cellulosilyticum pullistercoris | reverse complement strand
TTTGGTTCACAACTTTGTGAAGATGCAGGTGAGAAGGCCATTGGTGGGAAGATTCAGTGGGCAGGAAAAGTTATGATTTTTGTGGTAGCAACACCTGTTATTTTGGCACTTGTTAATCTGATTGCAGATCTCTTATAGGGGAGGAATAGTATGAAACTAAAGAAAATAGGATGGTACTGCTTCATTATTGTTATCTGCTTTCTGTTATCAAGTATAACATTAAAAGCAGAAAATCTAGTGGAGAAGGAAAGTCCAATAGGAAACTTAGAAGAAGAGCAAGAAAATGAAATTATTCATTATGGTTTAAACCTATTAGATTGGGAAAGTATAGAACAACTTGAAGAAGAACTCCAAGATGCTATGCCTAATGATATTTCATTTCACCTCAAAGAAGAGATGGGTAAACTTTTAAGTGGGCAAAATGAATTATCCGTAACGAGTATATTGACTTACATTGTAAGAAGTTTATTTAACGAAGCGGGTATTTTTATTAAATTTGGTGCACGGTTTGTTTTAATTGTATTACTTTGTAATTTACTCCAGGCTTTAAGTAGCTCTTTTAAATCTAAGGATACAGCTAAGATAGGCTTTTTTGTATGTTATATGGTGATCTTATTAAGTGTGGTTCAGTCTTTTGAGGTGATGATTAGGCTAGCCATAGAGGTGATTGAACATATGACTCAGGTGATGCTAATTTGTATTCCTATTTTGTTAGCTTTTATGGCGACTAGTGGCTTTAATATTTCTGCAGGAACCATGGCACCTGTTATTGTTACATCACTTAGCTTAATGTCTTACTTTATGAAAATCATTGTCCTACCTTGTATTATCTCAGTCGTTGTATTAGAGATTATGAGTGTTATGAGTGAAGAATTTAAGGTAAATAAACTTGTGGGGTTATTTTATAAAGGAATTAAGTGGGTAATGCGAAGTATTTTGCTGGTGAGTGTGAGTTTATTAGGGTTTTATAGGCTCGTCATGCCTGGCGTTGATTTGACAGTTAAAAAAGCAACGGTGAAGTTCTCAACAGCATTTATCCCTGTAGTAGGAAATGCCGTAGGTGGAACGATTGATTTTATTACACAAGGCTCTATGCTGATTAGAAATACTTTTTCAGCAGGGATAATTATGTGGCTACTCATTCTCGTAAGCATCCCTCTTATTAAAATTTTTGCTTATGTTTGTGTATATCAAATAGCAGGAGCAATCATTGAACCTATTGGAGATAAAAGGATGGCCACTATTGCGACTAAATTAGGAAAAGGTTGTCAGTTTATTATGAGTAGTGTAGGGATTATTGCACTATTTTGTATTTGTTCTCTTGTCATTTGTATGACTATTAGTGCATCAGGTGTATAGGAGGCGATTAGATGAGTCAATATTTACAGTATTTAATATGGATGATGTTGTTTGTCATTGTCATTGAGATGATCTTTCCTGATTCAGCATATAGAAAGTACATAAAGCTTGTCTTAGGCTGTATTTTAATCTACACCATGCTTAAACCTATCGTAAGTTTGATACCAATAGAAGGAGCAGATTATGGTGCCTATGTTAAAAAGTATCAGATGCTTCTATCAGGAGATAGTAGTATAGGATTAAATTATGAAGAGGAGTTAGATAGGCAGCAGGATATATTGCAGTCAGTTTATGAAACTTCTATGAAAGATTATATAGAACAAGAAGCTGAGGTAAGTGTAGCATGGCTTCAAATTAATTGGAATAAAGATGAAATGGAAAGCATTAACCTTATCGTACAAAAGCCTAGCGAAACACTGAAAGTTGGGGAAATTCATATAGGAGATAAGAGTGAGACAGTAGATGGCAGTGAAGAAGAATTAAAAAATAAAATAAAAAGTTTGCTAAGTAACTTCTATAATGTACAAGTCTGTAATATACATATTACAGTACAAAAGAATTAAAGGAGGGTAGGGTACATGGCAGAAAGCTTAAACAAATGGGCAAAGGATGACAAGAATAAAAAATATGTCATTGTAATAGGACTAATTCTTGTACTAATTATTTTACTGACCTTTTTACCTTTGAATAATGGACACCAGCAACCTGTAGCCACGGTTGTTAAACAGGCGGCAACTAAGGACAACGATGATTATGAAACAACACTTGAGAAAAAGCTTGCTAACATGTTAGTAAAGATGGAAGGAGTGGGTTCAGTCAATGTAATGGTTACCACAGTTTCCAATGAAGAAAAGGTATTAGCAGAAGATACCACATCTCATACCCAGCGTACTGAGGAAAAAGATCAATCAGGTGGGACGCGTGTGACAGAAAATATACAACTTGCAAATGATGTGGTGCTTCAAAATGGCAATACACCTTATGTCATCAAAGAATATGCGCCGGAGATTAAGGGTGTATTTATTTTAGCTGAAGGAGCAAATGATAGCGTAGTGAAAAATCAAATCATTGATGCAGTCTCTAAGTTATTAGATGTTCCAGTACATAAAATTTCTGTTGAGAAGAAAAAGAATTAGGAGGAAGAAAATGTTTAATTTAAAAAGAAATCAAATTATTATTACAGTACTTGTTTTTATGATTGCGATTGCAGCTTATCTTAATACGCAGCAACCAGCAGAAAGTTTTGAGGCAAACTATGTAGCAGATAATGGAATCAGTGAACCAGAAGAAATTGACTTTTTTGCAGGTTATGATGAACAAATGGCAAGTATAGAAACACAAAGTCCAGAAGCAATAGATAATATACAAACTCAGGTGGCAGATAATAGTTCAGAGACTATCAATGAACCTCTCACATTAGATCAAGCAAATAGCACAGAAAGTATTAGTGCAGTCATTACTAAGAAATTAGAATCAGACATAGAGGGGACAGATGTAGCTGTAAGTAAGAATATAGAAGTAAGCTACTTTGCAGAAGAGAAACTCTTAAGAGAGCAAAGCCGCGCAGATCAAGTTGAAAAATTAACAGAATGGGTTGCAAATGACAACCTAGACCAAGATTCTAAATCTAAAGCAGCAGCAAATCTTATTCAAATCCAAGAAAGAATTGAAAAAGAAAATAGTGCAGAAGCTCTTCTTAAAGCAAAAGGTTTCAGTGAGGTTTATGTAAGAATTGACGATGATACTGTAGATGTTGTAGTAAATAAAGCAGAGCTTACAGATTCTGAGATTGCACAAATTGAAGAAATCGTTAATCGCAAAACAGGTTATAGCGTAGGTAAAATTAATATCACACCACTAAATGGCATAGCAAAAACAAATTAAGAAGTTATAAGGGCAATCACTTAGGTGATGCCCTTTTTTTGAAAAAACTAAACAAAAACTTCCTGATTTTGGTTAGCTTAATCTAAAAAAAATTGCCAGGCTTGTATTTTTTGTATATAATAAGAGCATAAGATAGATGATAACCTATAGGAGGTATTAGATATGAACGAGCAAAATGTAATTGGGCTAGAATCAGCCGTAGAAATCGATCAAGTACAAATCGCTGATGATGTCATTGCGGTTGTTGCTGAAATTGCCGCTTTAGAAGTAGATGGTATTGTTGGAACTACAGCAGGCAAGGGTGATTTTGTTCAGGCGCTTAGTGGAAAGAAAAGACCAAAAGGCGTTAAGGTTGAAGTGGGTGAAGGTGAAGTCTTCATCGAACTTGGGGTAGTAGTTAAATATGGTGTAAAGATTCAAAAGGTTTGTTTAGAAGCACAAGAAAAAGTCAAAAATTCAGTAGAAACTATGACAGGATTAAATGTTGTATCAGTTAACATTCATGTTGTAGGTGTACACTTTGATAAAGAACAAGAAGCCTAATAGATAGGTTAAAGCTGACTTCTCTTTTGAGAGTTAGCTTTATTTTGGTCTAGGAAATAATACGATAAGATTTTCTAGATTAAGGCAGTGTAAAAGAGCATCGGCTCTTTGCCATATTAAGGAGGATAAAATGACTAGACGTAACGCAAGAGAACTCGTAATGCAAATGATATACGAAGGAAACTTCCATGATGAAACAGAAAGAGAGCGCATCATCTATGATAAAATAAGAGAGATGGATGCAGAGGAAAAAAAACGTAATAAAGCGATGATTGAATTTATTGAATCACTTTATTTTGGTATATTTGAACATTTACAAGAAATTGATGAACTCATTGAAAAAAGTGCAACAAACTGGTCTTTTGCACGTATTGCAAAAGTAGATTTAAGCATTTTACGTCTTGCAATATATGAGCTTAAATATACAGATGTTCCTCAAAAAGTGGCAGTTAATGAGGCAATTGAGATTGCAAAAACATTTAGTACAGAAAAATCACCTAGATTTATTAATGGTGTTTTAGGTAGTGTGATTAAAGAGATTGAGGCTTAAACATGAAAAGAAAAATTGTATCAGTGTGGGAAGTTAATCAGTATGTCAGTCGATTAATAGAAGAAGATTATACGCTTAATGATCTTTGGCTTCAAGGTGAAGTATCCAACTGTAAATATCATCACTCAGGTCATGTTTATTTTACGATAAAAGATGCAAGGGCAAGCATTCAAGCGGTCATGTTTGAAAGAGATGCTAAGCGTCTTTCTTTTCGTTTAGAAGAAGGCATGAAAGTTTATGCAAGAGTACGTGT
>JAHLFQ010000259.1 GCA_018883705.1 Candidatus Cellulosilyticum pullistercoris | reverse complement strand
GTGAAAGTGCTACTTCATCATAAAGCATAGGTTTAGAAAGCATTTGGTTAGGATTTTGCATGACCATTCCAATTTTACTAGCACGTTCTTTAATAGAGAGCTCTTTCATATCTTGGCCATTTAATAAAAGTTTTCCTTGAGTAGGTTTATAGAAGCCGCAGATGAGTTTGGATAAAGTAGATTTACCAGCACCATTTTTTCCAACAATACTTACCATGTCACCACGATAAATTTTAAAGTTAATATCTTGAAGTAAAGGTTTATCCTTTTCATAACTAAAGTAAACATCTTTAAATTCAAGTATTGGATTAGCTTCAAGTCCTAATTTAGCTTGGGAATTAGGTTGTTGATCTTGCCTACTCATAAAGGCTTCAAGTTCTTCTTTATAAGGTAGTACATTAAGCCTATTTAAATCATCAATTGAAGTGGCGTTATTTAAGTTACAATCTGCAAGCTTTAGTGCCGAAACATATAGAGGTTCACGAATACCTGTTTGTGCTAAAAGGTTTGTTTTTAAAAGTTCTGATGGTGCCATATCCGCCACAATTTGGCCTTTATCCATAATAATAATACGATCAACAGGGGCGTGAAGCACATCTTCAAGACGGTGTTCAACAATGATAATGGTTTTTTGAGTTTTTATATTTAAGTCATCAATAAGCTCAATAGCTAATTTGCCAGAGGCAGGGTCTAAGCTAGCTAGAGGTTCATCAAAAAGTAAAATATCAACATCCTCTACTAGAACGCCTGCTAAGGAAGTACGTTGTTTTTGGCCACCAGAAAGAGAATGTGGTGCAGCATCTAAATGTGAGTCAATATCTACGAGCTTAGAAACTTCTTCAACAGATTTTTTCATGGCAGTTTGAGCCATACATCTATTTTCTAGACTAAAGGCAATATCTTCAGCAACAGTAAGTCCTATGAATTGACCATCTGGGTCTTGCAGAACCGTCCCTACCATTTTAGAAAGCTCAAAGATACTAAGAGCACTTGTTTCCTTACCCATTATCTTAAGGCTTCCAGATGCCGTCCCATCAGCACTAAAAGGAATAAGCCCATTGAGTGTATGAGCTAAAGTACTTTTACCCGATCCTGAAGGGCCAACAATAAGAATTTTTTCACCAGCATAGATGGTAAGATTTATATTTTTTAGCGTAGGTTCTGCCTGAACGCGATAGTGATAACTAAAGTTTTGAAATTCAATAACAGGTTGTTTCATCTAGGCTCCTTTCTAGTTTTCCGTACTATTTTCTGTATAAGTAGTTATGAGATCATCCTCATCATACTCTAATCTTAGACTACCTGTTTTAATCTTTGTCTTAGCATAGCTAGCTAAGAGAATAGAACCTAATACACCGATGGTAATCATATTAGAAATACCAGAAACAATACCTTGTACATATAATTTATCTATAGGTTCAGCATAAATCCAAATATCAAGAGTAGGTGCAACAACAGCCCAAGCTAGGAGGTTAGCAATGATTTGATAAATATTAAATATAATAAGTTGTTTTTTTCCAAAGTAACCGTCTTCTAGGTGAAGAGAGTTAGCAGCAAAACTAATTATAAGGCCTACAACACCAGAAGCAATAATCCAGCTAAACCAAGGCGAACCATAAGCAGTAATATCTTTTAACATATGCCCTATGAAACCAATGGAAACCCCTGCAATAGGGCCATAAAGAATCGCCATTAATGCTAAAAAGGCATAAGCTGTTTGAATCTCTGTATTTGGTATACCAGTAGGAATCGCCGCAAAACGACCTAAAACTAGAAATACTGCTGAACCAATACCGATAGCTACAATGGTACGAATCGAAAGTAATTGTGTTTTTTTCATAATGCTCCCATTTCTTTAGTAATAGAATTAAATCATTTATTTTTAATGATATAAAGTAAACATAAAAAAGCTCGAGTATAAACTCGAGCTCTAAGGTCCGTTTATACTCATCTTTCAGCATAAGATACTGTAGGATTTAGCACCTTGTATTAATACACAGGTTGCCGGGTTTCATAGGGCCAGTCCCTCCACCACTCTAGATAAGTGCTTTATTCAGTCTATTTCTATATTATTATGTAATGATATAGTTTGTCAATTGAATTTTTATGGAAGAGAAAGACAAGCTTTTTATAAAATTTTGATGTAAGATAGAAGAGGACTTTTATAGTTGTCAGAAAATAAAACAGGGAGACGAAGGAGAAGGCAAATGGATCCAGTAAGTATTTTAAAAAAATATTACGGCTATGATAGCTTTAGACCAGGACAAAGGGAATTAATAGATGCTATTTTATTAGGACGAGATGCATTGGGGATTATGCCTACTGGAGGGGGAAAATCTATTTGTTATCAAATTCCTGCATTGTTATTAGAGGGAGTAACCATTGTTATATCTCCACTTATTTCTCTAATGAAAGATCAAGTAGATACACTAAAAGAATATGGGATTTCTGCAGAGCTGATTAATAGCACACTTTCTACTAGTGAGTTTAAAGAGGTTATCAGCCGTGCGAGAGTAGGTGAATATAAGTTACTATACGTTGCACCAGAGCGCCTAGAAACAGAAAGTTTTCTTCATTTGATGGAGGAAGTGCCTGTTGCTATGGTAGCTACAGATGAAGCACACTGCATCAGTCAATGGGGGCATGACTTTAGGCCGAGTTATAAACGGATTCATAGTATGATCGATAGGTTAGAGAAAAGGCCTATTGTTGCAGCATTTACGGCAACGGCAACTCCTCTTGTTAAAGCAGACATTAAAGAATTACTTGATCTTTATGAACCCTTTGAATTTGTAAGTAGTTTTGATAGACCTAATCTATATTTTGAGGTCAGAAAGCCAGATAATAAATTACATGAAATCCAAAGATATCTTAAAGAACATTCTAATGAAAGTGGCGTCATTTATTGTGCGACTAGGAAAAATGTAGATGAGGTATGTGAGAGACTGAATAAACTAGGTGTGTCTGCTACAAAATATCATGCAGGTCTAAACGAAAATGAGAGAATCCACAATCAAGAAAGCTTTTTATTTGATCAAATTCCAATTATGGTAGCAACTAATGCTTTCGGAATGGGGATTGATAAGCCTAATGTTAGATTTGTCATTCACTATAATATGCCTAAGAATATGGAAAGCTACTATCAAGAAGCAGGACGTGCAGGACGTGATGGAGAAGCATCTGAGTGCATTTTACTTTACAGTACGCAGGATATCATGACGAATCGTTATTTAATAGAGATGGGTAATACTTCAGGCAGAACAGTAGAGTATGAAAAGCTAAATAGTATGGTGGACTATTGTAATACAGAGGGCTGTCTTAGAAACTTTATTTTAAATTATTTTGGACAAGATGCGTTAGAGAGGCCCTGTGAGCATTGTGGCAACTGTAATAACGATATAGAAGAAACAGACATTACAATAGAGGCACAGAAAATTTTAAGTTGTGTAAAAAGGATGCAGGAGCGTTTTGGTGCATCTCAAGTAGCAGATGTCTTAAAAGGGGCTAATACCCAAAAAATAAGAAGTCTTAATTTCCATGAACTAAGTACCTATGGCATTATGAGGGACTACCCTAAAGATACCATTAAAGAGTTAATTTCATTCTTAATTGCAGAGGGATATTTACAGCTTGTAGGAACACAGTATCCGATAGTACAGTTAACTGAAGCTAGTTATGGCATTTTAAAGGGGGGAAAAAGCATTTCTATTAAACGAGTACTGGTTAAAGAAAATAAAAAGGCTTATACAGCAGAAAACAATAAAGTCATGGATCATATATTATTTGAACATTTAAGAAAGATAAGACAGACTGTAGCGGAAGAACAGCGTATTCAGCCTTTTATGGTATTTGCAGATACAACACTTAAAGAAATGGCACGTTTCTATCCAGTCACTCAAGAAGAGATGATGCAAATAACAGGGGTCGGAGAATATAAAATGGAAAAATACGGAGAGATATTCCTAGAAATTGTTAGAAACTATGTGGCGGAATATCCTTTAGAAGTAGAAAGAATTAAATTGGCTCTTCAGGAAGAAAGGCAGCAAGAATCATTTAATAAAGTTCAGACACAAAAATCAGCACCTAGAGATAGTTATAAGCGTACTTATGAGCTTTATAGAGCAGGCCGTAATTTAGATGAAATAGCTGATGAAAGGGATTTAACTAGGATGACAGTCGAAAATCATCTAATTAAGTGTGTACAAGAAGGCTTAGAAGTTAATTATGCAGACTTTATTCCAATAGAATACGAGGCACAGATTATAGAGGCTATAGAACAATGTGGTACGATGCTATTAAAACCAATTAAAGAATGCCTCCCAGAAGAAATCAGTTATACAGCAATTAAATTTATGGTTGCTAAGTATAGTTTAAACAAGTAAGCCATAATAAAATGTTTATCGTGTATACAATTGTGTATAAATCTGATAAAATGTGAATAACTTGTGGAAAACACATATAACATAACATAAAATTGTTGATAATTCGATTATATCTGAATATTAAAAATGGGATATGTGGATAAATAGAGTCTAAAAGAGACATAAAGTATAGAATAAGTTATATATAAAAAAACATATCCTATCTGAATTAATTTAATATATAAAAAATAATGTCAATAAAATATACAAAATATGATAAAATTAAATAAATAACATGTTAAAGAGCACAGATTAGAAAAAACATCCTAAAGGGGTTTTTTGATTATAAAGGCAGAATATGATAGAATAAAACTACTTTGGGAAAATTATTGAATTAGGTCATAAGAGGAGAAGTTTATGGAATTAGCATACGGAAAAAAAGAATTAGAGCAAATTGCTAAATTATACGGAGTAAAGGGTGCCTACAAATTAAAAAAAGCGGAA
>JAHLFQ010000051.1 GCA_018883705.1 Candidatus Cellulosilyticum pullistercoris | reverse complement strand
TGATATTTATTATTATAAGTTTCCTCTAAAAGAACAGCTGTGTTTCTAAGAGAATCCTCTACCGCACCTTGAATATTACTTTTTAAAATGAAAGAGGCACTCAAGATAGATACTACTGCAATGATTATGACAGGAACTAATGATAAAATAATAAGTCTTTGTGATAAACCAAATTTTAATCCTTTCATATATTCTCCCTCTAACATAAGTATTTTGACAACCTACGACAATTGTTTATGCTAAGTTATATCATTTCACAATTAATATGTCAAGTTTATATATTCTTTTTATTCCAAATGATTAATCTATTTTATTACTAAGGTAACATAATCATCTTATATATGCACAAAAAAGAAGCCTATCTATTTTATAACTCTAAAATAAATAAGCTTCTTTTTAATTACGATTATTTCTTAATCTTTGGGAATCCAAACATAATTGCAAGAATACCACAAACACCCATTAGTATAGGGTAATGCAAGTAACCCAAGATTTCCATTGGTGAAATACCTACTAGTCCTGCTGCAATAAGAAGTTGCGCTCCATAAGGAATGATTCCTTGAATACAAGCAGCAAAAATATCTAAGATACTTGCTGTTCTTCTTGGGTCAATCCCATATTCTTCTGCAATATCTTTTGCAAGGGGGCCTGACATAACAATGGCAATAGTGTTATTCGCCGTACACATATCAACTAAACTTACAAGGGCTGCAATCCCAAACTCAGCACCTTTTCTTGTACGAATACGACGCTTAATAAACCCAAGTAAATAATCAATCCCACCATTGCGTTTAATAAGCTCTAAGGTTCCGCCGATAATGATAGATAAAATCACGATTTCTGCCATACCAATCATTCCATTTGAAGTTGCCTCTAATGCTTCAAAAACATCAAAACTACCTGTTAGTACGCCTACTAGACCTGCAAAGAGCGTTCCGCCTGCTAATAAAACAAACACATTCACACCTGCAAGTGCACCAATTAGAACCCCTATATAAGGCAGTACTTTTATCCATTCATAAGTGTATTCACCTGTAATACCGGTTTGGTACTTTGCTGACATTACTGTTAAAATGACAACGGTAATCAGTGCTGCTGGTAATACAATTAAGAAATTCACTTTAAACTTATCTCTTAAATCACAACCTTGTGTACGTGCTGCTGTAATGGTTGTATCAGAAATCATAGATAAGTTATCACCGAACATACCACCACCAATAATAGCACCAGTTACAAGAGGAACAGGTATTCCCGTTGCTTCAGCAATTCCCAGTCCAATAGGCGCTAGAGCTGTAATGGTTCCTACTGAAGTTCCCATTGATAAGGAAATAAAACAAGCAATAAGGAATATCCCGCCTATTAAAAATTGTGATGGAATAAACGATAAACTTAAATTAACAGTAGCCTCTACACCACCCATGGCTTCGGCTACTTGAGCAAAAGCACCTGCTAAAATAAAAATGATACACATCATCATAATATCTGCATGGCCTGCTCCTTCACAAAATACTTCAATCTTCTTGTTAAAAGATTCTTTTCGATTAAACATAAATGCTACTGCGGTAGCTATAATAAATGCTACGAGTACAGGCATTTTATAAAAATCTTTTGTTGCAATCCCTACTCCTAAAAATAAAATAAGAAATACTCCCAGTGGTAATAGAGCTAAGGGATTACCTTTACTATTATCTTTTCTCATAAGTCACCTTTTTCTATAGTTATGTTGATTTGTGTTAACTTTTATATTAACATAATTTCTTCACACTTATCTATAGAAAATCCTAACAACCTACCTATAACTTATAATTTTTTTACTTTTTAATACTTTTTTATCTTTCTTCCTCTAACTTATGGTAAGAAAAATGACTAAATACGCCTGTTAACGCCTTTTCTCCTCCATAAGCATAAACACCTACCATAGCTCCTGTAAATCGTTTTCCTATATTATGTCCCTCATCACAAAGATAATCTACACAAGGTAAGCTTCCTAATTCTACCCAATTTTCTCCGTCTTCACTATAGTAGAAACTTCGCTTAAATTCATGAGTATCCATGCGTAAGAAAATAGATTCTATGGATGGTAATACGGTTTCAAAATGCCTCTTTTCATTAGGATATATCCATTCACTTACTGCTAAGGTATAGCCTTCTTCTTGATCTTTTCTGTCATAAATTCCAAACTTCAAGTAGGTATTTTCATCATAATATCCTGTTAGCCCTAAGTTTTGTCCTTCTGATAAGTGCTCTAACTTAATTTGTACACTGGTGCTAAAACAAAAATCTATTTGTTTTTGAAGTACCACGCTGCGGCAAGCTACCTCATTTAAATCAGCCTTGTCTCCTTTTAATAAGAGTTTGCCATCTTTTAAAACATAACCCTCTTTCTTAGGTGAGCGAGGAAATACCCACTCACTACTTAGCCTATCTTTACCAAAGCCATTCTTAATCGTCTCTTCCCATAAATACTCTTTTAAATTAGGCTTTTTCTGCAATACACTAGGTCCCTTTAAATGATTCACTATAGGCCAACCATCTGCTGTCCAAGTAATAGGGTCCATTGCTGTTTCGCGTCCTAAAAGTGTTCTACCTTCTAATGGTCTACCACAAAGATAAACCATATACCACTCCCCATTTTGAGTCATAACAGGCTTGCCATGACCTGCTCTTTGAATAGTTGCCTCTTCGTCATGTTGGCGCATAATTGGATTATAGGGACAAGGCTCATAATTTCCCTTTAAAGTCTTAGAACGAGCTACAGTTATGCGATGTCCCATCCCCGTACCACCTTCTGCCATAAAGAGATAGTAGTAACCATCTTTCTTCAAAAGATGTGGTCCTTCTGGCGCACGTTTATTGTCTCCATACCATAGAAGTTCTGGCTCAGATAATTTCTTAGTACCATCTTTACTAATCTCAAAAATTCTAGCCCCACGATTAAGAAGCATATATCTTCTACCATCTTCATCTGTAAAGATAGAAGGATCAATACCATCTTCATCTATAAAAGTAGGCTTGCAGTAAGGTCCTTCTGGTTTATCTGATGAAGTTACCATCTGCTTACGATAAACTGTCCCATCATCATTCATTCTATAAGTGGCTGTTATGTAAAAACGTCCTTCATAATAAGAAATATCAGGTGCCCAATACCCTCTTCCACCTTCTAGATGCTCTAACTCAGCCCACTCTGGATTCGTAATGGCATGCCCAATGACTTTCCAATGAATTAAATCTTTAGAATGAGAAATTGGAATACATGGGAAAAAGATAAAAGAAGAATTAACCATATAATAATCTTCACCTACTCGAACAATTGAAGGGTCAGGATGCATACCTGTACGAATAGGATTACGATACATATCCTTTAAAGGTACACCCACTACTTGCTCAAAATAGCTTTCTGCTTCTTGGTATCCTAGTTCATGAACGATATCATACGGTGTTTTACACACTTTATCTCCTTCTACAGGGGACATACCAACTTTCTCAACAAGATACTTAAGCATGCGAACATTACCTGACTTTGCCGCATAATGCAAGATACTCTGATGCATAGAATCTCTTTCATTCATACTGGCAATAGAGTACTCTATAATATATTTTACTAATTCATAATTTCCTGTGGCTGCTGCTAAAAAAGGTACTCCTATCCCCTCATCACTCTTTAACAAAATGGCTCTAGGATAGTGACTTAAAATTTCTTTAAACCATTCTAGGTTTTCTTCCTGTACGGCTAAAAAAATGTCGGTATCTTTCATCTTTATTCTCCCTTTATATGTATTAGTGATATAAAACTTTTTAAACTTCTTATAAAATGTTATTTCACAAATAGTATATACTATTTTTAAGCGAATTCATACTTAATTCTATCTTTTATTTTCTCTTCTACCATGTCTTCCTAATAACAATGCTCTTTATAGGGGTATTCCCCCTATAAAGAGCATTGACTTTAAATTATTGATTCATTTCTTCTACTACTTTATCTGCACCTAACATACTAGCTTCTTCTTTGTATTTGTTAAGCCCTTCTTCTACACTCATATTACCCATAACTACATTAGCAATCACATTTTCCTTAACTAAAGTAAGGTCTGATTTAATTTTTGTTAGAGTATCTGATACTGGATATACAGATTTTTGTTCTGCATATGTATTTGCAATTTCTAAAGAATCAACTACACTTTGAGCTAAATCTAAGTTTTTGTCTGTTACTTCTAAAGGACTGATTGACATCCAAGGTGTAATCCATGCTTTACGGAAAGTTTCATCTGGGTTAGATAAGGTTGGAAGTTGTACAAGTTTGTCTCCTTCTTGTTTCCAGTGTAAGTTTTCTACACCACTTTGGAATAATACCTGACCTTCACCACCATCGTGCATATATTCAAAGAAGTATTTAAAGATACCTTCTGCTTCTTCTTCAGGTGTATCAGCTGAGATACATAAGAGTGTTGGTACAGCATATTCATAAACAGCCCCTTCAATAGGAGGAATAGCTACTACTTCAGCTTCTGGTACATTAACTTGTAGTCTTTCAGTTAAAGTTTGACCCCAGTTACCGCCCCAGTAAGTGAATACACCTACACTACCAGAATACCATTGGTCACGGCAGTTAGAAGTCGTATTCGTTACAACCTCTAAGTCAATGAGACCGTCTTTATAAGCATCTTGTAATCTTTGAAGTGCATCTGCCATATTAGGTTCTAACATACCATTTACCCATTTGCCATCTTTTTTAATAAAGTCAGGGTTAGCACCTAAGAAGAATTCTGGTAAGTTCATAGATACTTTTAATCCTGGTGCAGTTAAAGGTACTGTACATTCTGGAATATCATTTTTAAATGCAGTAAGCATAGCTGTAAATTCATCATATGTTGTAGGAATATCCATTCCTAAACGATCTAACCAGTCTTTTCTTACATAGGTTACAGCTGCAGATGGTACTTCAATTGGTACAGCATAGATTTTTCCATCTAACTCTACTGCTTCCCATACGCCTGGATCTACCCTATCATAGAAATCTGAATTTTTAACCCAGTCTGTCAAATCTCTAATAGCACCTTGTTTTACATAAATTGCTAAGTTCTCACCTGTTAAGTCAAAAACATTAGGAACACGACCTGAAGCAAATGCTAATTCAAGAATTGTTTTGTATTCATTATTAGAAACCATTTCTAGTTCCATATCAATGCCTGTTTTCTTTTCAAACTCTTCTACCCATTGGTCTGATCCATTTTCTGCATTCATCCCACTATGTACCATCCAATGAATTTTCTCTGGTTTTGATACCTCTTTATTAGCTTCTGCTGCATCAGCTGCTGGTGTCGTACTACTTTCTGTAGCTGGTGCTTTATCAGGACTTTGAGTATCATTCGTACTAGTAGTTGCAGAATTTCCGCATCCTACTAAACTAGAGCCTACCATTAACCCCACTAAAGCTGTTGATGCTACTTTTTTCATCATTTTCATAGTTAAACCCTCCTAGAATTGTTTATAATAAAATATTTTTTATTATCTTAGTATTAACCTTTTACTGATCCTATCGTAACGCCTTTTACAAAATACTTTTGTAAGAATGGATAGATGAGTAAGAACGGAAGTACAACAACAACTACTACTGCACTTTTTAACATTTCCTGTGATAAGGTAATACTTACACCAGATATTCCATCATTTAAGATGAGATCTCTTACCTTAACTTGGAAGTTTTTCCACTTAGGATCTGTCATATAAAGAATAAAGTGCATATATTCATTCCATAACCCAACTGCAATAAATAAACCAATGGAAGCTAATGCAGGTTTAGAAAGTGGTAATACGATTTTGCTAAAGGTCATTACAGGTGTACACCCGTCAATGGCTGCCGCTTCATATAAAGTACTTGGAATTGTTTCAAAGAAACTTTTCATCAAAATCATGTTATACGCACTTAAACTACAAGGCACAATAACAGCAATTAAATTATTCATTAATCCTAGATTCTTAATGTTAAGATATGTAGGAATTAATCCCCCACTAAAAAGCATTGTAAAGAAGATGAAGTTAACAACGAATTTATGCCCTGGCATTTGTTTTTGAATAATAACATAGCCTGCTAAGGTAGTCATTAATAAACCAAATGCAGTTCCCACTACTGTTGTAAGTACAGATATAAAAAACGGCCTATATAATGCTGAGTTACTAAATACTTGTTTATATGCAGAGAATTCAACGGTTTTTGGCCACAATCTTATCCCATAAGTTGTAGGGTCAACAGAGTCTACAAATACTTTTAGTAAAGGAATAACCATTACGAGCATTAATAAAATTAAAAATATGTAGTCAAAGATTAAGAAGAATGCTCTAGCACGATATCCAGGTCTAAAAGATATTTTTTCATGTCCTTGTGTTTCCATTATAGTATTCCCTCCCCGTTAATCTTCTTGCTTACTTTGTTGGCAATAGTGACTAGAATAACAGATACAATTGACTTAAATAAACCTGCTGCTGTAGATAAACCATATTCTGCTCCTGTGATTCCTAAACGATAAACATATGTACCTATAACGTCTGAAATATTAGTAATCATAGCATTTTGTAAAACCCATACAGAATCAAATAGATTTAAGATTTTAGCTAGATTTAAAATAAATACTACAAGAATAGTTCCTGCTATAGATGGTAAAGTAATAAAAAGCACACGTTGAATACGATTAGCCCCATCAATGATAGCTGCTTCATGTTGCTCCATATCAACACCTGCTAAGGCCGCAATGAAAATAATGGTTCCCCAACCTGTTTCCTTCCAACGATTGATTGCATAGAATACAGGGCGCCACCAAGTTTCACTAGTTAAGAAATAAATAGGCTCACCACCAAACAATTGAATCACTTCATTAAGAATTCCATTTTTAGGTGATAAAAACATAGTAAAGATAGATGCAACTACAACCCATGAAATAAAATGCGGAATATAAATAATGGTTTGAGTTACTTTTTTAAATCGTACATTTTTAATTTCATCAATTAATAGTGCCAACCCAACACTAAAAGTAATACTTAATACCAAGTTAGTAAAACTAATTTGTAACGTATTAACAAAGGCTCTCCAGAACTGTTTACTTTCAAAAAGTACTCTAAAGTTCTCTAACCCTATGAACTTAGGCTCCCTTGTAAAAGGTGTGTATTCTGTGAAGGCATATAAAATACCCACCATTGGAAAATAGCTAAATATCAAAATACATATAAAGACCGGTAAAAACATAATGTAGAACCATCTATTTTGATATATTCTAGTGGAAAGGGGTAACGTACTTTTTAGTACTGGTTCTTTTTTTGCTTTTTTTAGTATCATCTTCTACTCTCCTATTCAAATTTTTATGTGCCACTTTTGCCCAAGCGCTTGGTTTTGCTATGTCTATTTGAATAGTAACATTCTTTTTTAAGTGAATATAAGTCACAATACTTTACTCTAAAGTATTGTTCTCTACCT
>JAHLFQ010000050.1 GCA_018883705.1 Candidatus Cellulosilyticum pullistercoris | reverse complement strand
GATTCTGATAATTTATGATTAAATAGGGCAAGTGTATCATTATAGGATGATTCACTTGTAAAACCTATAAGCTGACAAAAATAGTTATCACTACGTGAAGATGAAGGGTCAAAAATTTCTTCAAGTAGATTCGTTGCTTTTATTATCCCGATAGCTATACACTCCTTTATGATAAATTAATTTTATTATAGCATCAATCAATAGGTTTAAAAATAAAATTAATACTTATTATATAAAACGAAGGAATAATCTGATGGATATTTCCTAGCTTCATTGAAAGTCTATTATATCTTTTATATAATGAAAAAAGTATGAGGATGCTAAACAAAAAGATGAATATTAGAGAAAGAAAGTGTCATCAGAACTAAGAGTATAGATAAAATAATAGAAAAGGAGTTTGTTTATGAAATGTATATCATGGAATGTAAATGGGATTAGAGCTTGCTTACAAAAAGGATTTTTAGAGTATTTTAATGAGATAGATGCAGACATATTTTGCTTACAAGAAACAAAATGTCAAAGTGGACAAGTTGAGCTAGATTTACCAGGCTATTATCAATACTGGAATTATGCAGAGAAGAAGGGGTATTCGGGAACAGCTATTTTTACTAAGAAAGAGCCACTTAAAGTAACATATGGCATGGGGATTGCTGAGCATGATACAGAAGGTAGAGTGATTACTTTAGAATTTGAAGAATTTTTTATGGTGACAGTTTATACACCTAATGCTCAAAATGAGCTAGCTCGTATTGATTATCGTATGACTTGGGAGGATGCTTTTAGAAGCTATTTAAAAGAGCTTGAAACATCAAAGCCAGTTATTGTATGTGGAGACCTAAATGTAGCCCATCAAGAAATAGATCTTAAGAATCCTAAAACGAATAGAAAAAATGCTGGATTTAGTGATGAAGAAAGAGGGAAATTCGGAGAGCTAATGGAAGCTGGCTTTATAGATACCTTCCGTTATTTTTATCCTGATTTAGAAGGTGCCTATAGCTGGTGGTCTTATCGTTTTAAAGCAAGAGAAAAGAATGCAGGTTGGCGTATTGATTATTTCCTTGTATCAGAAAGTTTAAAGGAAAAACTGGTAGATAGTCAAATTCACAAAGATATCTTAGGTTCAGATCACTGTCCTGTTATGCTAGAGATTAACCTATAGAGAGAAGTTCTATTAAGCTTAAAAGAGCATTAAGCTTAGCTATTAAAAAGGGATAGGATTGATAGAGAAAAATATTTATGGTAACATATGAGACAATAAGACTAAATCATAAGATTTAAAAAATAATTGTGTTAATAAAGGAGGAAAATAAGATGAAAATGTTACATGTATGTATTCGTGTTATGGATTTAGAAAAATCACTTTCTTTTTATAAAGAAGCGTTAGGTTTAATTGAAACAAGAAGAAAAGAGTTTCCAGAACATGAATTTTCATTAGTTTATTTATCAGACGTAGAAGGTGGTTATGAATTAGAACTTACTTATAACTACCATCCAGAAAAACCTTATGAATTAGGTAATGGCTTTAGCCATATTGCAGTAGGAACTAAAGATTTAGAAGGTAGTCATGCAAAACACAAAGAGATGGGATATGAAGTGACACCACTTAAAGGTCTACCAGGCGAAGCACCACATTACTACTTTGTAACAGATCCAGATGGTTATAAAGTTGAAGTAATTAAAGAAGACTAATAAAATCGCATCATTAAATAAAGAGAAACACCGATGATAGAATAGGCATCGGTGTTTTTTTGTTAAAATGAATCAAAAATAAGATAAATAATATTAAAAAATAGCATATAGAAGTAAGAGGAGAAGTATTGTAGTATGAAGGTAATCTGTAAAGGATAAGTCAATAATGAAAGGGGAGAAAAGATGAGGGGGATATTTGAAGTAAAAGATACATTTTATTTAAATAATAAGCCATTTAAAATTATTTCTGGAGCGATTCATTATTTCAGAGTGGTACCACAGTACTGGAAAGATCGCTTGGAAAAGCTTAAGGCCATGGGATGTAATACTGTGGAAACCTATGTACCATGGAATATGCATGAGCCGTATCAGGGAAGCTTTTGCTTTGAAGGCATGTTGGATGTCAAACAGTTTATAGAGTTAGCAGGTGAATTAGGTTTATGGGTTATTGTGCGCCCATCGCCTTATATTTGTGCAGAATGGGAATTTGGTGGCTTACCAGCATGGCTCCTAAAAGAAGATAATATGCGCCTTAGAAGTAGTGATCCCAAATTCTTAGGATACGTTAATCACTATTATAAAAAGCTTTTTGAAATTTTAACGCCTTTACAAATTCAAAATGGGGGACCTATTATTTTATTTCAAATCGAAAATGAGTATGGCTATTATGGAGATGATACCCATTATTTACTAGCTTTAAAAGAAATGATGATACAAGAAGGGGTTAAGGTACCCCTTGTAACGTCTGATGGGCCCTGGGGGGATGCTCTTGATTGTGGGAAAGTAGAAGGAGTCTTGCAAACAGCTAACTTTGGTTCAAAAGCTAAAGAGCAGTTTGACATTTTAAGAGAAAAGATGCCAAGTGGACCACTGATGTGTATGGAGTTTTGGGTAGGATGGTTTGATCATTGGGGATGTAGCAAGCATCATACGACAGATTATGAGGCAAACACCCAAGATTTAGAGGATTTATTACAACTGGGAAGTGTAAATATCTATATGTTTGAGGGAGGAACCAACTTTGGTTTTATGAATGGTGCTAACTATTATGATGCACTTACTCCAGATGTTACGTCATATGAT
>JAHLFQ010000258.1 GCA_018883705.1 Candidatus Cellulosilyticum pullistercoris | reverse complement strand
ATCTTATGGGTATGGATGAGGCTGAATTCTCTAAACTCTGTCATAAATATTTTTTAGCTTATAAGGAGGATCTATTATGAATGACTCAATCTTAACAATTGTGATCACTCTCTTTACACAAATTATTGTTTTTTTAGCTTGTACCTTCTCCCCATATATTTCTATGCGTGGTGTCTTTTTTGGTGTACGACTAAATGAAGCCTATAAAAAGAATAAAGTCATTACATGTATTACTAAAACTTACTTACTTAGATGTACTGCTGCTTTTATTCTTTCTCTTATAGCAACTCTTTGGTATATGTTAAATCATAGTAGTGAAAATCAAATAGCTTTTGCTATGGTTTTATCTATCTTTATTTTTATAGGTCTTTGTTTTGTCTTTTTTGTTAAAGCACATAATCAGATTAAAGCCTTTGCCAATACCTTAGAGGCCCCTTCAAATGAAATAACAAAAACAGTTGTTGATACCGACTTTATGAAAGAAAAACATAGACTCAGAAAATACTTTAGACGACTTTATATTCTGCCACTTCTACTTGTAGTAGGCTCTATCCTTTATACTTTCTTAAACTATTCTAAGTTACCTGAAATGATCCCTACTCACTGGAACCTGTTAGGTGAAGCAGATAATTGGCAGGTTAAATCACCTATGAATCTGGCTATGAACAGCTTGATGCAGCTTATTTTATTAATAATACTTTTTTATACTTCTGATCACATTTTTACAACAAGGGGAAAATTAGATACTAATAACTACGAAACAAGTAAACAATCCGTTATACGCTATTTACAAGGAATGGGCTATAGCTTTTATGCCATGACTCTTTCTATTGTCCTCATCTTTACACTCATTACTTTTTCTATGGTAAACGGGACTTCCCTTAGCGTAGGCTTTATGGTTTTAGGTCTTATCTTGCCTCTTTTAGCCAGTGTGTATATGTTTATCACTTGGTATAGATACAAGAAAAATATGCCCTCCCACACAAGTTATTCACCCGAAGATGAGGAAAGTCATTGGATCTGGGGAAGCTTTTATTACAATCCTAATGATCCTTCTCTATTTATAGAAAAAAGATATGGTATTGGCTGGACTATTAATTTAGGTACCTTAGCTGGAAAAATCATTATGATTATAACGCTTTTATGTATCATTGGTTCTATCTTTTTACCACTTATGCTTTCATAAAATCACTTCAACTAAGATGAGAAACATCATCTATGCAAAATAAAGGAACATGTGAATTCACATGTTCCTTTATTTTTATGTAATAGGCAAAACCTACATTAATATAAGAAAGTCTTATAAAGAATTTACAAACCTTAAGAATTCTTAATTTTTACGTAGATAACATTTTAAGATTCCTGTAGTATACTAAACTTATAGAAAAATAAACGTGAGGTTACTAATGAACACTATTAAAAAAAACGTTAAAAATATGATTCATATACTTTCTGCTTGTGGTATGATTGCCACTTTAATTGCTATGTACTTTGCTTATGAGCACGGTCTATTTACCTCAGCAGAAAAGCTAAAAGCATTCGTAGATGCCATAGGCATTTGGGGACCTATCACCTTTATCTTATTACAACTTATTCAAGTCGTTGTCCCTATTATTCCAGGTGGCATTACCTGCGTTGCAGGCATTATTATATTTGGACCTTTCTGGGGATTTATCTACAATTACATAGGAATTGTTCTTGGCTCTCTTATTAATTTTGCTTTAGCACGTTATTATGGCCAAACTCTTATTCGCACTCTTGTTTCTGATAAAGTATATACTAAATATGCCTCTTGGCTAAGTCAGGGGGAGCGCTTTGATAAGCTCTTCGCTCTTGCTATCTTTTTCCCCGTTGCACCTGATGATTTCTTATGTATGCTTGCAGGTCTTACACGAATGACCTATAGAAAGTTTACGACAATTATTGTGCTCGGCAAACCTGCTTCACTACTTATTTATAGCCTAGGACTTACTTCTATATTCGACCTTATTCTAAAGTTTATTCCTACTACATAAGGACGTCTATCATTATTTCATATACTTTATCCTAAAAATAAATAAGGAGATACCTGTAAATATCTACAAGTATCTCCTTATTTATTTTTTAATAGACTTAATTTACTCTAGCACTCTCATCCTATATGGCTTTTAATACAAAATCCACAAACGTATCAAAACTACACTTCTCACTTGAAGTACCTTTGTTCATCTTACCATTTGTAAAATTGTAACCTACAGTTCCATAACTAAATACTGCACTTGTTACAACAAGTCCATCCTCTGACAAGCTATAGTTGGCATTCTTTTCAATGATTGCTCCACAAAGCGCAACCAATGCTTCACTGTCTTCTAATTGCTTCTCATGAAGCATCTGAAGCACATTATAAAAGAAGTCAAATCCACCTATAAGCTGAATCATTTTACCATGCCCCATATAAAACACTTTGTCTGTATGATTAAAATATTTCATATTACCTAAGCTCATCGCTTTATATTCATTATTAATATCAATTGCTTCTATCCCAAGACTCTTTATTTTATCCGTTATACTTTCCCAGCTCTTTGCATTAAAGACTGAGTTATTTTTTATCTCTTGTTTAAAAATTTCAAATGCACGATCTATGTCTTTCTCTTTATTTAAAACAATTTCATTTAGCTTAATAGCATACTCATTATTTTCAAAAACTAATGCAATTTTATTACTCATAGTCATCTCCTTCTCTATAAAATAGTAATTATTATTATATCATAACTACTCTCTACTTTATACATTCTACTTTTATTATTTACTCATCATATTTTATCTCATCAAACGATATATATGTATAGATTAGTATTCTTAAATTTAAATCGTTTTAATTCCTTAATAAATATAAAAAGATTAATAAAACAGGCTGTTCGAATCTCTATCAATAGATTTCAAACAGCCTATTTCAAAAAACTAACTTAACTTAGTTATTAAATTGTGTATTTCTCCATAAAATCATGATAATTCTTACTAAACGCACCAAAAGCTTCTGACTTAATTCCTTGTAAATACTCGTGTGTCTCAAAGCTAGACTCACTTACCTGTATTGTACAAACTGCAATATTGGAACAATGATCAGAAATACGCTCATAATTAGTTAATAAGTCACTGAATATAAAGCCTTGCTCAATCGTACATTGTCCTTCTTTTAGTCGTCTAATATGACTCTTTTTAATCTCTGACTTGAGATAATCAATGACTTCTTCTAATGGCTCTATTTTCTTTGCTAATTCTACATCATTATGCTTAACTACTTCTACTGTGAGTTCCATAATCTCTTTTAAAGCTGATGTGATAACTTCTGTCTCTTTTTTGGCACCATTAGAAAACATGATTTCTTTATCATGTAGTTCTGTAGCCACTCTTGATAGATTCAGCGCATGGTCACCTATTCTTTCAAAATCGCCAAGCATATGTAAAATCCTAGAAACTGCCTGACTATCTTCATCTGATAATTCTTTACTACTTAGTTTAACAAGATAAGTTCCTAATTTATCTTCATAGTCATCAATAGCTTGCTCTTGCTCTATGATCTCTTCTACTACTTTTTGATCATAATTTGTAAGGAGATTAATACTTTTATTTAAAGTATCTTGTGTAAGTAAAGCCATTTTAATTGTACTTTCTTTACACTCTGCAATGGCTACAGAAGGTGTTGCTAGTAATCTTTCATCTAAAAAAGTATACTTTTCATGAGTATCTTTGTCTCTAATTGTAAACTTAGCAAGCTTTTCAAGTTGTTTTGAAAATGGTAATAACATAATAGTTGTTACGATATTAAAGATACTATGTACTGCTGCTATTCCTACAGGTGAAATGGCTTCATTAACAAAGTCTAATTGTATAAAAGCACTCACTAAATAAAATACTGCTAAACATATAATCGTTCCAATTAAATTAAAATAAATATGTACACCTGCTACTCGTTTTGCATTTTTATTAACACCGATACTAGAAATAATAGCGGTTACACAAGTTCCTATATTTTGTCCCATAATAATAGGCATTGCCATTCCATAGGTAATACCTCCAGTTAATGATAACGCTTGCAAAATACCTACAGATGCAGCTGAACTTTGTATAATACCAGTAAAAATAGTACCTGCTGCTACCCCTAAAAGTGGATTCGTAAAAGCAACTAATATTTTTGCAAACTCTGGCATATCTGCAAGTGGACTCACCGCATCACTCATTAAGTTCATCCCAAACATAAGAATAGAAAAACCAAGCATAATATTTCCTATATCTTTTTTCTTCGTGCTTTTGGCTGTCATCATTAAGATAATTCCTATTAGTGCTACGATAGGTGAAAATGCTTCTGGATTCAAAAGTTGAATAATGAAATTATCACTTTGGATCCCTGCTAAACTTAAAATCCATGCTGTAAGTGTGGTTCCAATATTAGAACCCATAATGATTCCAATAGTTTGTCCCAACTCCATAATACCTGAATTAACAAATCCAACCAACATAACTGTCATGGCTGAAGAGGATTGTATAGCAATGGTAATACCAGCCCCTAATAACAAACTTCTAATAGGACTTTTTGTCATTTTCTTTAATGTACGCTCTAGTTTTCCACCGGTCATCTTTTCTAAACCATTTGACATAATGTTCATGCCATATAGAAAAAATGCTAATCCTCCAAATAAAGTAAATACAGAAAATATATTCATGTCCTTCACTTAACCTTTCTACTATTAATATTTATATAAGTCTCTTATATAAACTAATTATGAGAGATTATAAATAAATATATCTCAGCTTCCTCCTAACTCTAATATAAATATCAGTTCAAATCAATACTTTTATTTACAAAATCTTCACTTTAATTTTATTACTTCTTATCATAAATTGTATTTACGCAAAGTTTACATTAAGACAATGTTATTTTATGTCAATTTTTTGTTTTATTTTTATATTTTATTTCTATATTTAGACATTCTTTAGTTAATATCTTTATATCACACTAACGAATATTTGTGCATTAAATTAATAATATTTAAATTTTAATAAATATCATATCAAAATGTAATTATAATTATTATTTTATCAAAATTTTACTTATAACTCTAATCTATTAGGCATAAATTTTTTCATGAAGGGGGGATTAATGAATGGAAATATCTAATACATTTGTATGTTTAATGGGGCTTGGTACTGTGTTTCTAGGACTTATTTGTATCATCTTACTCTGTATGCTCACGGGTACTATTTGTCAAAAGTTCGACAAACCATCCAAAGCATCACTTGAATCTAAAGTTACTGAAACTCCATCTGTTATTTCTGATCGTCAAGAATTTATCGCTGCCATTTCCGCTGCTATTGCAGAAGACTTGAATACAGACGTTTCAGCAATCAGAATCCTATCTGTAAAAAAAATTTAAGTATTACACTATATTAGTTCAAAGGGGATATAAAAATGAAAAAATATCATGTAAATGTAAATGGAAATGACTATGAAGTCGCTATTGAACTTATCAGTGAATCTGAAGCAAAAGCTACTACTTCTCAAAAAACTATCGAATCATTACCAACAACTTCTTCATTAGGTGGCGAAAAAATCACAAGCCCCATGCCTGGAAATATCTTAAACATAAATGTAGCAGCAGGTGATGTTGTTAAGAAAGGTCAAATATTAATGATCCTTGAAGCCTTGAAAATGGAAAACGAAATTATGTCTCCAATAGATGGAACCATCGTATCTATTCATACTACTAAAGGTGCTACTGTTGAATCAGGTACACTTCTTTGTGTTATTAAATAGTATCCCAAATTTGATTGGAGGATTATTTTAATATGGAAACTTTCATTAATTTTATACATCAAACGGGATTTTATCTCATAGCACAAAATCCCAAAGTATTAATTATGCTTCTTATTTCTTGCGTACTCATTTATTTAGCCATCGTCAAGAAATTCGAACCACTTCTTCTATTACCAATTGCTTTCGGTATGCTTCTTACCAACCTTCCTGGTGCAGAAATCTTTCATGATCAACTTTTTGCTAATGGCTACGTTCACTGGGACCTATTTGGTGGAGCAGCTGATACTACTGGAAAAACAATTACCCCTGGTCTTATTGATTACCTGTACTTAGGGGTAAAACTTGGTATTTATCCTTGTTTAATTTTCTTAGGTGTAGGTGCCATGACAGACTTTGGCCCACTTATTGCTAATCCCAAAAGTTTATTATTAGGTGCAGCCGCTCAACTTGGTATTTTCCTTACCTACGTTGCTGCTAGATACCTCGGCTTCACACCTCAAGAAGCTAGTTCTATTGGTATTATTGGTGGTGCTGATGGTCCTACAGCTATTTATGTTACTACACAACTTGCTCCACATCTTCTTGGACCTATCGCTGTTGCAGCATACTCCTATATGGCTTTAGTTCCGGTGATTCAACCCCCCATTATGAAACTACTGACAACACGTAAAGAACGTCAAATTGAAATGGTCGCTTTAAGACAAGTATCTAAAATGGAAAAAATTATTTTTCCAATTATAATTACTATTTTCGTTGCATTACTTGTTCCTTCAGCTGCTCCTCTTGTAGGTGCTCTCATGCTTGGTAACTTACTTAAAGAATGTGGTGTTGTAGAACGTCTTAGCCAAACAGCTCAAAACGAACTTATGAATATCGTTACAATCTTCTTAGGTATCTCTGTAGGTGCTACGGCAACATCCGATACATTTTTAAATCTTGCTACCATTCAAATTCTGTGTATGGGTGTCATTGCTTTTGGTATGGGAACGGCCGGTGGTGTATTACTTGCCAAATTCATGAACCTATTTCTTAAAAACAAAATTAATCCTCTCATTGGTTCTGCTGGTGTTTCTGCTGTTCCAATGGCAGCTCGTGTTTCACAAGTTGTTGGACAAAAAGAAAATCCATCAAACTTCTTATTGATGCATGCTATGGGACCTAACGTCGCTGGAGTTATTGGTTCAGCCATTGCAGCCGGTGTACTAATTGCATTATTCCAGTAGGAGGGATACATAAATTATGAGTAAACAAATTAAAATTACTGATACGATTTTAAGAGATGCCCATCAATCTCAAGCAGCTACAAGAATGCGCATAGAAGATATGCTTCCAGCTTGCCAGCTTCTTGATAATATGGGTTACTGGTCACTTGAATGCTGGGGTGGTGCTACCTTCGATTCTTGTATGCGCTTCTTAAATGAAGATCCTTGGGAACGACTTCGTACTTTAAAGAAAGCCATGCCAAAAACACCCCTTCAAATGTTACTTCGTGGTCAAAACCTTTTAGGCTATAAACACTACTCAGATGATGTAGTAGAAGCCTTTTGTAAAAAATCTATCGAAAATGGTATCGATGTAGTTCGTATCTTCGATGCACTTAATGATCCAAGAAATGTAGCAATGGCTATGAAATGTGTTAAAGAATATGGTGGTATTTGTGAAGCTGCTATCAGTTATACCATGAGTCCTGTTCATAACATTGACTACTTTGTAAAACTTGCAAGTCAGTTGGTAGAGATGGGAGCTGATGTCATCTGTATCAAAGATATGGCTAACCTCCTTCTTCCATTTGATGCTTACAAGCTTGTATCTAAATTAAAAGAAAATCTTGATGTACCTATTCACTTACATACTCACAATACTACAGGTACTGGAGATATGACCTACCTTATGGCTATTCAAGCTGGTGTTGATATTGTAGATTGCGCGCTTTCTCCATTTTCAAATGGTACATCTAACCCTACAACAGAAGCTCTTGTAGCTACCTTACAAGGAACAGAGTATGATACAGGTATGGATTTAAATAACTTAAATAAAGCTGCTGCCCACTTTAGAAAAGTAGCAGATAAGCTTAAAGCAGACGGCACCCTTAACCCTAAAGTACTTAGCGTAGACACCAATACACTTCTTTATCAGGTACCAGGTGGTATGCTTTCTAACCTTATTTCTCAGCTTAAGCAAGCCAATGCCGAGGATAAATACTATGAAGTATTAGCTGAAGTACCTAGAGTAAGAAAAGACTTCGGTTATCCTCCACTTGTAACACCTTCTAGCCAAATTGTAGGTTCACAAGCTGTCTTTAATGTCCTTTCAGGTGAAAGATATAAAGTATTTACAAAAGAATCTAAAGGCTTGCTTAGAGGTGAATATGGCAGGTTGCCTGGTGAAGTCAATGAAGAAGTTAGAAAAAAAGCTATTGGTGATGATCAGGTTATTACCTGTAGGCCAGCTGATCTTCTTAAACCAGAGCTTGACCAAATTAGGGAAGAATGTAAAGACTTTGCTAAGTCAGAAGAAGATGTTTTAAGTTATGCACTGTTCCCACAAGTAGCTAAAAAATTCTTTGATCTAAGAGACGGCCGCATAACTACTTCAGCTCCTTCTGATGATATCAGATACCTCTATGTCCAAGACTTATCCAAGTAGGCTACCGTATAAAGTAAATAGATAAATAACCAAAAAGGAAGTACCATGAAATGAGATATTTCATGGTACTTCCTTTTATAGTTATATTGACTTCCTAGATTCTATTTTTATGCCATTTGGTTTGCCATCTGGTTTATCAATTCTCTCATTTTAGTAATCTCTTTATTTTGCATCTCTATTATGTTTTGAGCCATGTGACGTACTTCTTCATTCTCAGTATATTGTAGTACTGTTTCTGCCATCTGAACTGCCATCTCATGATGCAAAGTCATGCCTTCAGCAAAGGCCTCATCTATGGTATCAGGTGCACCCATACTGTGTGATGCCTTATTTTCTTCAAGTATCTTTTGATAGGCCTTAAGATATTCTGCTTCCTTTGTTTCGTCTTTCATTCCTTCTTCTTCTAATTTCTGAATCATAGATTGCATCTGCTCTATCTCTGCATCTTGCGTTTTTATCATGTCTTCTGCCATCTGCTTAAGTTCTGCATGATTGCCCCCATACTTAAGGTAACTTTCAGCCATTGCAATCGCTGATTCATGATGTAAAGTCATACCATATAAGAAATCTATAGCAGGATTTCCTACATGTGGTATATTCTTCATTTCTGTCAGCATCTTATCCATAATAGTGGTTTGATCTTCTAGATAATTCGTTAGATTGTTTTCTTCTACTGTGATATTCGTATTTTCATCTTTATTTTCAGTTCCTACATTCTGCTCAGTCTCATTATAAATGCTTTGATTATTACTTGTATTTCCGTTATCGCTTACAGTGAGGAATCCTATTACTACTACTACAGCAATAACAATGACTGTACACCAATAATACACTTGTTTATTCATTCTTCTTCTCCTTCGTCTTTATAATATATGTCTTGATTCACTTTATGCATTACTAGATAACTTCTTATTATTATTTCCTAAACCGTAATACTTTTATGTATAGAGAGGCATCTTATAACAAATAAAGGGAGTGGCTAAGCCACTCCCTTTATCCTTAATGATTTAATTCTGCTAAAGCTGCATCAATTTGTCCTTTATCAAATCCAATAATGACATGATCATTAATTGTTGTTACAGGCACTGATCTTTGACCTGAAACTTCTTCTACAATATCTCTATCTTCCTTTGCATCAGCTACTAACACTGCTTCATAAGGTATATTTTTACTTTCTAAATATTTTTTTACTTTGTTACATGGTCCACACCATTCTACTGAATATACTTTTATCATTATCATCTCTCCTTTTTATTTGCAATATATTGTTCTGCTTTAAGTGCAGCTATTGTCCCATCAGCTACAGCAGTTGTAATCTGTCTAAACTCTTTTTCTCTTACATCGCCTGCTACATAGACTCCTTTTACATTAGTCTCCATACTTTCATTTCCTATAATGTATCCAGAATCTGTTAAGCCTATATCTTCTTTAAATAAATCTGTCTTTGGCTCAGTACCTATATATCCAAATACTGCTTTAAGTGGTATTTCTTTAATTTCCTGTGTCTGTGTATTTTTAATAATGGCAGTCTCTACAAAGTTTTCTCCTGCTACATCAACAAGGTCCCAGTTATACATAATTTCAATATTTGGGGTATTTTCTACTGCCTCTAATACCTTTGCCTCACCTCTAAAGAAATCATATCTTCTAATGATAATAACTTTCTTAGCTAGTTTAGCCAAAAACATTGCTTCTTCTAAAGCTGCATTGCCACCACCTACAACAGCAATGACTTCATCTTTATACCCTGCACCATCACATACACCACAGTAATGAATACCTTTTCCTAGATATTTTTTTTCGCTAGGAATAGGAAGTTTTTTAGGTGTTGCTCCTGTAGCAATAATAACCGCTTTAGGTTTATAGATATAATCACCTGTTTCTATGATTTTTTCATCATCTTTCAAGGAAACACTTTCAATAAAATCAAATTCATCAATGATAGCACCTAATGCCACTGCTTGCTGCTCCATTTTATCCGCAAGCTCATTTCCCTTAATACTTTCAAAACCTGGATAGTTTTCTATAGTATAACTTAGTCTTACCTGCCCACCTATAACATCTTTTTCTAAAACAAGTGTTTCAAGATTTGCTCTTGAAGCATAGATAGCAGCAGTAAGTCCTGAAGGTCCTGCTCCGATAATAATTAGGTCTATCTCTTTTACTGGTTTAGTCATTTAAATTTCCTCCCCTCTATGTGTCACTTAATAAAATGTCATTATCATATATAGTTATATTGTTTTTATAACTATATAATAGTTATACTCCTAAGATATCAAATACTATTAAAAAATGCAATAAGTCACTTTTTTAAGTTAAATTAAGTTTTTATAGGCGCCATAGCCTTCTTCATCCATCTTTGACTTAGGAATAAACCTTAAGGCAGCAGAATTAATACAGTAACGTAACCCGCCTAATGCTTCTGGACCATCTTCAAAAACATGTCCTAGGTGGGAGTCTGACGTTGTACTCCTTATTTCAATACGATACATTCCATGACTTTTATCTTCCTTATCATATACAGCTCCTGCTGCAATAGGCTTTGCGAAAGCTGGCCATCCACAACCTGAATCAAATTTGTCTTTAGAACTAAATAAAGGCTTGCCACTTACTACATCTACATAAATTCCTTCTTCAAAATGGTCATAATACTCATTTTGAAACGGTGGCTCTGTCCCTTGTAACTGCGTCACTTTATAAGCCATAGGGGAAAGCTTTTCTTTAAGTACTTCCTGACTTATTAAAGATTTGTAGTTATTTTCTTCTAAAAACTTCTTTCTACCGGAGCCTTTGTAATAAAGATTATATCTGAAGGCATTCTTTTTATAATAATCTTGATGCTCTTCCTCTGCTAGATAAAAAGGCTTTGCTGCTTTTATAGGAACAACGATAGGCTTTGAAAACTTTCCACTAGCTTCTAATTGCTTAATATATGTCTCTGCACATTCCTTTTGCCATTCATTATGATAAAAAATAGCCGTGTGATAAGATTCGCCTCTGTCACCAAATTGCCCATCAGGATCTGTAGGATCTATACTCCTGAAAAAGATTTCCAGGAGTTCTTCATAGCTGATTAGCTCCTCGTCATAGGTTATTTGTACTGCCTCTACATGTCCTGTTTGATGCGAGCAAACTTCTTTATAGGTAGGATTTTCTTTATGCCCACCTGTATAACCTACCACTACATCTATAACCCCCGGCCATTCTTTAAAAGGTTTTACCATACACCAGAAACAGCCACCTGCAAAGGTTGCTTTTAAATATTGACTCATATCATCACCTCTATCTTAGTATACCCGTGCTCTATAAAATTCATGAGAAACAATGCCTATGATAGCACTGTGTTAGATTAACTATCTTATACCCATCTTATTTTATAGTCTACATTATGTTTTCAATAAATGCAGTAATCAAAATTATTTTATGTGATATATTTTTTAAATCTAGACATACTATTTTAAAAGTGTTTAGAAAGTAGAGGTATATTGTATATGTTGGAAGTTATTCAAGCGATTATTACTGCATTAGGTTCAGCTATCACCTTATTTGTGTTAAGCAAATTAATGGGTAATCGTGAAATGTCTCAGCTCAGTGTATTTGACTATATTAATAGCATTACTATCGGCTCAATCGCTGCCGAAATGGCCACTGGTGAATTCACAGATATTTTAAAACCTTTTACTGCCATGATTGTTTTTGCCATACTGAATCTTAGCTTATCCCTTCTAACTAATAAATCGCTTAAGCTTCGCCGCTTAATAACAGGTAAACCAAGTATTTTATATGATAAAGGGCAGATCTATTATAAAAACCTTTCAAAGGCTAAAATGGATTTAGGTGAGTTTCTTGCACAATGCCGTGTGAATGGCTACTTTGACCTTTCTAATATTCAAACAGCTATCCTAGAAGCAAATGGTAAAATTAGTTTTCTTCCTGTCTCTGATAATCGCCCTGTGACAGGAAAAGATTTAAATATCCATCCTGAACAGGAGCAACTAGTTGCTAATGTTATTATTGACGGACAAATGATGCCACTCAACTTAAAACATCTCGGCCTTGATGAAAAGTGGCTCTCCAAACAACTTCATCTTCATGATATTTATGATGCCTCTGAAGTTTTTCTAGCAACCTGTGACTTTAATCATAAACTGTGCATTTATAAAAAAATTAATGAGGAAATGAACATTGATGTACTAGAATAGCCTAGCTACTTATTCATCTATATTTGAGCAAATAAGTAAGTAATCTTGGTATTTGCTCAAATACATCTTTTTTATAAACTCTTTCACTATATTGATGTAAGTCTTTTCCCCAAGGACCTATATTAATCATAGGCATAGCGATTTCATTAATGGCCTTAAAGGGAATCTCATAAATTTCTTGCCACTGCGGCATATGCTCTTTAAGATGTTCCGCTGCTTTGTCATCTGACACCTTCCCCACATAACTCATATCAGAAATACCCATGAAATATTTTTTCTCTATGTAGGTCTCATGCCAATGTACTTTAGCAAAGTGACTGAGCCTATTAACAAGCTCCCTATTTTCATAGTGTACACTAGGGTAGAAAGGTGGGGCAAAAGCAATGACAACCATAGGTTCTTTAGATGGTATATAAGATAAAACCTTCTCAATTAGAAGAAATGTACTTTCTGGAAGGCTTAGCTTTCCTTTTTCTATTTGTATTTTAATGCCCTTTAAATAAGCTTTATACTCTCTTACAAATACTTCTCCTTGCACCTTATAAGCTAGTGCATAGATTTCTCCAAAGCTTTTCACATTAGCTCTAATGCTTTCTCTACTACACACTGAAGATACTTGCTCCATTACATCCTCACATCCTCGTACTATTCTATCTTTATAAAGTAGCTCACAATAGTTCTGATAGTTTCTCTCTACCTGATGGATAGCTTCTTCAAAAGCTTTTTCACTCAGTCTTTTTAGCTTCAATAATATTTCTTCAACATTACTTGTAAGAAGTAGTAAACTAAAATACATACCAATACTCTGGGGCGTGGATACATTATATTCTGTTTTCCTGTCTCTTAGATAAATCATGCTTGGTGGTGGTGTTATTTCTCCATTAGCCACATCACAAAAGTCTGTGTTTAGTTCTAGCTTACTAGCTATTTTTTCTGCTACTAAAAGCGGATTAAAGCCATCATAACTCTTACCAATATGGGTGGATACGCCTCTTGTATAAATAACTGGCATAAGTTTACCCACTGATCCAGTATAGAGTGTCCCACATGTTTTTTCTTCTCTCTCATGAGGTTCTGAATTAATTAAAAGTTCGTAACTCAGATGATACTTATCTTTTAAGGTTTTTAATAAATTGACACCCTTCCTCATTCCAATAGACATATTCTCCTCATCTGGTACAGAAAGAAGAAGTAAGTTATAAGGCCTTATCTCCTGCTGACTATAGTCTTCTAATACAGCAAGCTGAATAGCCGCACCTGCTTTCATATCTGCAGTGCCGCGCCCAAAAAGCCACTCACCACTTAATAAATCTTCTTCTACTTCCTTAGGTAAATCTCCCCTTAACTTAAGCTTCTCTTTAATCGTCTTCATTTCATAAGCAAAGGGTGCTAATTCTCTATAATCACTTACATCTACTACATCATGATGATGCATAAAGACTACTGTTTGACTGCTTTCTCCTTTTACCATTGCCCATACAATACCTCTTTCTAAAATGTCACCTTCTATAGGATAAAAGCCTTTATCTTGTGCATAGATACCCTCCTTACTAAAGTATGCCATCTCACTAATCATCTTTAGTAAAAGTTCTTCCACATCTCTTTCTTTTTTTGTTCCTGTATCACTGGGTATCTTTACAAGCTGTTCAAAAATGACTTTAATTCTTTGTTCTTCTATCACATTATTCCCCCATTTTTTCTATAAATATAATCTAAAGAGAGAGCACTGTATACGTACTCTCTCTTTAGATTTATCCCCTATTTTATTTTAAATGATTAAGCATATACTTAAAATAAAACCTACTCTATTTGGCCACCTTCTACTACAACGCTTTCTGGGTCAACAGTATCACCATAGATAGGTAAAAGTGTTGCTTCATAATCTGCATGGAAGAAATTTTCCGCTGAGAGAGCTTTTATTTCATCATTAATCCAATTTAAAAGTTCTGTATTACCTTTTTGAACAGCTGGTGCTATAGTGTCTATATTTCCTAATGATTCAATACCTGTTTTAAATCCAGGGTTCTGTATTACCCAGGCAAATACCAAGGTATTATCATGTGCAAGTGCATCTCCACGGCCATCTTTTAGAGCGTTAAAGGTCTCTGTATTCTCATCATATTTGACAAGTTCGATGTTAGGATAATTTTCTGTAAAGAAAGTTTCAGCTGTCGTTCCTTTATTAACAATAAGTTTTTTACCTTCTAGCTGTGAAACGTCTGTAATAAGTGCGCCCTCTGGAGAAACAACGCCAAGCGCTACCTTCATATAGGGCAATGCAAAATCTACAACCTCTGCTCTTTCATCTGTTACCGTAAAGTTCGCTAAAAGAATATCTACTTTACCAGATTGAAGGTACTCTACACGACTCGCTGCTTCTACAAGTACAAACTCTACAGCATCTTCATCACCTAATAAATCTTTGGCAATACGTCTTGCAAAATAAACATCATAGCCTTGATTGTCTCCATTTTCATCTACATAACCGAAAGGTGGTTTGTCACTAAAGACACCAATTCTTATTTTCCCTCTTGCTTTAATGGCCTCAATAGAGGATGCATTTCCTGTACTACTTGTTTCTTTTGGGGCTGAACATGCTGTTAAACTTCCTAATATCATGATTAAACTGACTAGTACTGCTATTACCTTTAAACGCTTCTTCATTTCTATACCTCCTCAAAATTAAATATATTTAAAAATTGTTTGGCTCTTGCCGTCTTTGGATTTTCAAAAAACGCCTGTGGCGTATTTTCCTCAATAATACTTCCTTGGTCAATAAATAAAATACGGTCAGCCACTGCTCTAGCAAATTTCATCTCATGGGTTACAATAGCCATTGTAGTACCACTTTTTGCAAGCTCTAAAATAACATCTAATACCTCTCTTACCATTTCAGGATCAAGGGCTGCTGTCACTTCATCAAATAGCAGAATTTCCGGATTCATACAAAGTGCTCTAATAATAGCAACTCTTTGCTTCTGTCCTCCTGAAAGTTGGCGAGGATATACATTTTTCTTATCTATAAGCCCTATACGTTTAAGTAATTTTTCAGCTTGACTTGTTACTTCTTCCCTAGATCTCTTTTGTACTTTAACAGGGCCTAATAGGATATTTTCCATAATAGTCATGTGAGGAAATAAATCATAGCTTTGGAAGACCATCCCTATTTTTTGTCTTATGAGAGGCCAATCTTTTTTGTTTTTGGCAATATTTTCTCCATCAAGCTTAATGGTCCCTCCTTGAAAATCTTCTAATCCATTCATACAACGTAGTAATGTACTCTTTCCACACCCAGATGGGCCTAGAATAACAATAACCTCTCCTTTTTGTATGGTAAAGGAGATATCTTTTAGTACTGGTTTATCACTTTCATACGCTTTATATAAATGCTCTATCTCCAATAATGTCTCTGCCATATGTTCACCTCCTTATGATTGCCACTTCATTTCTAATTTCTTTGAGAAAATAGAAATGGGGTAACAAATAATAAAGTATAAGAAAAAGATAAAACCATAAACCCATAGAGGTGCAGTTGGTGCCTTTAAGATAGAGGCCTCAATAATCTGTTGCCCTACTTTAAGTACTTCAACAACACCAATTAACACAATAAGGGAAGTAGTCTTAACCATTCTTGTTGCTAAATTAATTGCTGCTGGTAACATTCTTCTTATGGTTTGTGGAATAATGATATAGCGGTAAATCTGAAGCTCCGTCAGTCCGATAGCCCTTCCACTCTCACTTTGGTGCTTAGGCATAGAAGTAATCGCACCTCTTACAATATCTCCCATTTCTGCAATGCCCCATAAGGAAAATACAATAATAGATATGATTTCTGCCTCTATATGAAAGTTTAATAACTTTGTTACACCAAAATAAAAAATAAAAAGCCAAACTAATATAGGTATAATCCGAATAGTTTCTAGATAAATTCTACAAATGATCTTAATACTTCTATACTTAGAGGTCATTAAAATCCCTAACCCAATGCCTAATACACCTGATATGACTATCGCAATAAAAGCAATTTTCATAGCTACTGTAAGACCACCTAATAGCCTAATTAGATTTCTGCCTTGAAACAGCACATTAATGCCCAAATCCTGCATAGCGCAC
>JAHLFQ010000049.1 GCA_018883705.1 Candidatus Cellulosilyticum pullistercoris | reverse complement strand
TAGATATTTTTGCTGCTTGTATTCAAGGAATCATTCCTTATGGAGCGCAACTTCTTATTGCAGCAGGACTAGTAGGTATTTCACCAATGGAAATCTTGGGTTACTTGCATTACCCTATACTGATAGGTGTTTGTGGTATTCTTGCAATTATGTTTGGATTCCCAAAGATTAAGGAATAATTGTAATCAAAAAGAAGCTTATTTATTTTAGTGTTATAAAATAAATAAGTTTCTTTTTTGTGCAGTGCGTCCAGCTAAGCTGGACTATGCTTGCAGGTGAAAGTCCTGTCTAGGTAATCGCCAAGGAGCCTAGTAACCAATCACCAGGCGTAATAGAAATGTTGGGTCTGAAGCGTGAGGGTAATGTATTCGATATTCAAGTTATCAGAAGAATTGAAACAGGAAGTGAATATCTTTAAAGTTAAATAGGACTTTAGATTAAAATAGAGTTTTATATAAAGAAGAAGGGCATAGCACTAGATTGTGTGACTGCCGTTTTTTGTTTTTTCGTAGATTCTTTAGGTGAGACTCAAATGCAGGAATTCTAGCTTTACACAAGTTTACTTTTTGAAAAATAAAGCACATACAATTTACATTCATTTTACTTAAGGAAGATAACACATTTTACATAGAAGAGTTATTTTATAGTAGAAGATTGGAATAAATAAAACAGGGAGGAAAAATGAATGAATCATTTTTTAAAGAAGGCATTAGCTACATTTGGGGTTATTGCAGTAAGTGTAAGTTTTATAGCTGCGTACAACGTACAAGCGAAGGGTAATAGTTTCAATCAAGCAACTACATTAACAACAAAAGACAGTACAACAACTCAAAATATAAAAACACCTAAGTATATCTTTTTATTTATAGGTGATGGTATGAGCTATCCACAGATTCAATCAGCGTCTTATTATTTAGGAGCAAATGAAAGTAATGGAGGTGTTCAAACACAAAAACTTTCTTTTATGAATTTCCCGGTAGCAGGGTCAGCACAGACTTATGATAGTACTTCATTCTGTCCAGATTCAGCATCTACAGCGACTTCTATTTCTACAGGAAATAAAACATATAGTGGTACGATTAATATGGATACTAGTAAAACCGTAAAATACGAAACTATTGCCGAGCAGCTTAAAGAGCAACTTGGTTACAAAATTGGTATTCTTACAACTGTTAACCTAAATCATGCAACACCAGCGGCATTCTATGCACATCAGGCATCAAGAAGTAACTACTATGAAATTGGTCAAGAAATGATTGCAAGTAATTTTGATTACTTTGCAGGTGGTGCGTTATTAAAACCAACAGGAAAGAATGAAGATAAAACAAGTATATATGATTTGGCTAAAGCAAGTGGTTATAAAGTTATTACAACACAAAAAGAGGCAGAAAACTTAACAGCAACTGATGGTAAAGCGATTGTTATTGCAGAGCAATTAGCAGATTCAGATTCACTTTCTTATAGCATTGATGCAGAGAGTAATGAATGGACTTTATCAGACTATGTAGCAAAAGGTATCGAAGTACTAGATAATGAAAAAGGTTTCTTTATGATGGTAGAAGGTGGTAAAATCGACTGGGCTTGTCATGCAAATGATGCGGGATCTAGTATCAATGATACGATTGCACTTAGCAGTGCCGTAGATGAGGCAATTAAATTTTACAATGAGCATCCAGATGAAACTCTTATACTAGTAACAGGTGATCATGAAACAGGAGGATTAACTATTGGTTATGCAGGCACAAATTATGATACATATTTAACTAATTTAAATAACCAAAAAATTTCTTATGCTAAGTTTGATTCGAATTATGTAGCAAACTATAAAGCAAATCAAACAGATTTTAATGATGTATTAAAAGATATTAAGAAGGAATTTGGTCTTCTTACATCAAATGATCAAGAAGCTTTACTTGCTAAAAATGCAAATCTTGTTTTAACAGATTATGAATTAAATCAATTAATGAAAGCTTATGAGCGTACTCTTACTAAGGGAACGAGCAAGCAAAATGAAATGACACAAGAAGAATATGCACTTTACGGTACTTATGAGCCACTTACAGTAACCATTACACACCTTCTAAATAATAAATCAGGTATTAGCTTTAGTTCTTATTCTCATACAGGATTACCGGTACCTGTATTTGCAGTAGGGGTAGGCTCTGAGTTATTTGAAGGCTACTATGATAATACCGATATCTATAATAATTTAGCCACACTTACAAAAGTAAAGTAGGCATTAAGTTTTGGAGGATTGCATGACAGAAAAAGTGGTTAAAAATATTCCATTAATCATTGGCTTTATCTTAACTCTAATACTTATAGTTCTTCCTACAGGTTATGAGAATGCAATTATTTATCAGGGAACAGATAGGTGTCAGGCAGTAGTACTGGAAACAGATGATAGCCAAATTATTAGTACAGGGCTTATTAAATCAGGAGAACAAACCTGTAAGATAAGACTTCTTGGAGGAAAATTTAAAGGACATGAAGTTGAGGGATATAATCTTCTAAATGGTTCTTTAGAATCAGATAAATTATTTGCAGTAGGAGATAAAGCATTAGTAGTGATTAGCTATGTAGAAGACGAAGTGCTCTCTGTCAATATGATTGATCATTATCGTGTAGACAAGGAAGCCATTTTAGCAGGAGCATTTTGTATCTTTCTGATTCTGTTTGCAGGAAAAAAGGGGCTTATGGCTATTTTATCTTTTGTTATTTCAATTCTTATGATTTGGAAGGTACTTATTCCATATGCACTCAATGGATATAATCCAATTTTTGTAGGCTTGTTTGTAGTTGTGATTTTGGCGATTGTGGTAATAATGTTCGTATTTGGTTTAGATAGAAGGTGTCTTTCAGCAGTACTTGGTTCGCTGCTGGGAGTAGCTACAACATGTATATTAGGTATTTTATTTACAAACGCATTTAAGATTCATGGTGCAGTTATGGATAACTCAGAAAGTCTTCTTTATTCAGGATATGAAAGTCTCAACTTAACAAAGATCTTTATGAGTAGTATTTTCATTGGAGCATCAGGGGCTGTAATGGATATTGCAGTAGATATTACATCGGCAGTAAGTGAAGTAGTACAGAAGAAACCAAGTATTGATTGGAAAGAAGCTACTTGTTCGGGAATAAATGTAGGAAGAGCGGCTATGGGAACCATGACAACCACACTACTTTTAGCCTATTCAGGTGGATATCTCGCACTACTGATGGTATTTATGGCTCAGGGGACACCCATTAGTAATATCTTAAATTACAAGTATGTATCAGCAGAAATTCTTGACACCATCGTAGGAAGCTTCGGGCTTGTAACAGTAGCACCTTTCACTGCTTTAGTTAGTGGAATTCTCTTAACAAAAGTAAAAAAATAAGGGGATATTGCTTACAAATAGTTTACATAGATTTTACATAATGATGATTGGAGATTTTACATAGAAAAATTAATATTATGTCATCAAGAAAAGTTTAACAACATAAAACAAATAAGAAAAATAGAATATATAGTTGAAAAAAGTATAATAAATATAGTTTGCAGAAAAATAAAAAGTAGCAAATAAATCCAGGCATAATAAAAGTAAAAGGGAGAAAAAGCAATGAAAAAATTATTATACAAAGTAATGAGTGCAATGCTAATAGCGGGAATGATGACAGGTTGTTCATCAGCAGGAAACTCAGAAAGTGGTTTTGATACATCTAGGGAAATCTCAGTTATTTCAAGAGAAGATGGGTCAGGAACAAGAGGTGCCTTTATTGAACTTTTCGGTATCGAACAAAAGGATACAGATGGTAACAAAGTAGATTACACAACAGAAGAAGCAATGATTACTAATAGTACATCAGTTATGATGACATCAGTAGCTGGTGATAAATATGCAATTGGCTACATTTCACTAGGCTCTCTTAATGATTCTGTAAAGGCAGTTAAGATTGATGGAGCAGAAGCAACAGCAGAAAATATTAAGAATGATACTTATAAAATTGCAAGACCATTTAACATTGCAACAAAAGCCGAAGTTAATGAAGTAGCAAAGGATTTCATAAGCTTTATCTTAAGTAGCGAAGGTCAAAAAGTCGTTGAAGATAGTGGATATATCTCAACAGGTGAGGCATCAGCATTTAACGGTACAAGCCCTGCGGGAAAAATCGTAGTAGCAGGTTCTTCTTCAGTAACACCAGTTATGGAGAAATTAAAAGAAGCTTACCTTGCAGTGAATCCGAATGCAGAAATTGAGATTCAAGAAAGTGATTCGACTACAGGTATGACATCAGCTATGGAAGGTATTTGTGATATTGGTATGGCTTCTAGAGATTTAAAAGATAGTGAAATCAAAGGTGGTCTTGTATCTACAGTTATTGCCCTAGATGGTATCGCAGTCATTGTAAACAATGAGAGTGCAGTAGATGAACTTTCTAGCGAGGATGTAAAAGCAATCTACACAGGCGAAGCTATAGATTGGTCAGATGTTGTTGAGTAATTTTTAAAGCAGTAGTAAGGTAGTAAATATATAAGACAAATAGTTATAGCAACTTAAAGTTTGGAATTTACACTCTTAGCCAATAAAATACACAATACAGTTAAGTAAAAAATATAGAATTAGGGTGTATCATAAGCATTTAGCTCTAGGAAGGAATATAAGAAATATGAAGAAACATAAAGAAAAGATAATGGAAATAGTGTTTTTACTAACAGCATGTATCTCTATATTATCTGTTGTATTAATTTGCCTTTTCTTATTTGCAAATGGTGTTCCAGCTATGAAAGAAATTGGTATAGGGGATTTCTTATTAGGAGAAAAATGGAAACCAGGTAACGATAAGTATGGTATTTTTCCAATGATTTTAGGAAGTATTTATGTAACAGGTGGCGCATTATTAATAGGTGTTCCTATAGGGATTTTAACCGCTATTTTTATGGCAAGATTTTGTCCTAAAGGACTTTATCGCTTCCTAAAACCAGCTATTGAACTACTTGCAGGAATTCCTTCAGTTGTCTATGGATTCTTTGGTCTTGTAGTTATGGTACCTTTTATTAGAGAGGTTTTTGGTGGAAATGGAACAAGTATGTTAACCGCTTCCATTATCCTTGGAATTATGATTCTTCCAACGATTATAGGAGTATCAGAGGCTGCTATTCGTGCAGTACCTAATAGTTACTATGAAGGGGCTCTAGCATTAGGGGCTTCTCATGAAAGAAGTGTTTTTTGTACAATTATTCCAGCAGCTAAGTCAGGTATTACTGCAGGGGTTGTACTTGGTATTGGTAGAGCCATTGGTGAAACTATGGCAGTTATCATGGTAGCTGGAAATCAAGCGAGAATGCCAAATGGTATTTTAAGAGGTGTTAGAACCTTAACGGCAAATATTGTACTTGAAATGGGGTATGCGACAGACCTTCATAGAGAAGCTTTAATTGCAACTGGTGTTGTCCTATTCGTATTCATCCTACTTATCAACGTGCTATTTTCAATTCTAAAAAGGAGGGATAACAAGTAATGAACGAACAAACAGCTATTAAGGCTATTAACAAGCAAGGGTTTAAACAAAAAATGAAAGCTTATATGAAAAGACCGGGTTCCTTCATTCTTTTAATCCTTGTCTTATTAGCAGCAATTACTACAGTAGGTGTCTTAGGTACACTTGTGGGTTACATTTTAATCAATGGGCTTCCCTATCTTAAGCCAAGCTTATTTGCATGGACATACAACTCAGATAACGTATCTATGATGCCAGCTATTATTAATACGTTGATTATGACAGCTATTTCACTCCTTATTTCAGTACCCTTTGGAATGGGAGCAGCTGTTTATCTAGTAGAGTATGCAAAGAAGGGGAATAAACTTGTAGGAATTATTAGAGTAACAGCAGAAACATTATCAGGTATTCCTTCTATTATATATGGACTTTTCGGAATGTTATTTTTCGTAACAACTCTTGGTTGGGGTTATTCTATCCTGGCAGGGGCATTTACATTAGCTATTATGGTACTACCAGTTATTATGAGAACCACAGAAGAGGCGCTTCTATC
>JAHLFQ010000048.1 GCA_018883705.1 Candidatus Cellulosilyticum pullistercoris | reverse complement strand
CTTCATCTGGTAAACTACCTCCTATTGCTTGTGGATTCACATTTTGTAATATAGTATAAAATTGTTCTAAATCTGCTTTAGACGTTTTTCCATCTATAAAAGTAATATGACAGTTTGGTATTGCACTAAGGGCAATTTCTGCACTTGGAAGAATACCTTGCGCTGCCATGATCTGAGCTGCTTTCTCACTATTATTATTAACAAACTTTACAGAATCCTCATAGTCAGAAAGGAAGGTTGCTACTTCTTCTTTATAGGTATCTACAAACTCTTTTTGTGCAATAATAACACCCATTGGTAAGTTTGTACCTTCTTGACTTTCCCATGCTTCATTTAAATCTAAGGCGATATGTACTTTGTCATTTTTACTAGTAGCTACTGTCACATGAGGTTGTGGAAGGAGTGCAATTGTTCCTTCATTAGCAACAAGCTCAGTAACAACATCTGTATGATTAGCTGCATATTCAATCTCAAGGTCTGTCTCTGGGTTAATATTAGCACCTAGAAGAAGTTCATTAAGTACATATTCTGGTGTACTTCCCTTCCCACTTGCAATTACTTTTTTCCCTCTTAAGTCCTCTAAACTATGTACAGTTTCTCCATTTTCTACAATATATAATACACCTAAGGTATTTGTACCTAATAAGTAAATATTATTCTCTGTTTTTTTGTAGAGTACTGCTGCAAGATTCGATGGTACACAAGCGATATCTATTTCTCCACTTACTATTTTTCCAACGATTTCGTCTGCACTTTGATAAAGTGTAATATCGTAATTTTCATTTGCATCATCAATCATTTTAGTCATGCCCATACCTGTTGGACCGTTTAATGTAGCGATCTTAATAGGTTCATTTAACTTCTCTTCTTTTTGACTACAGCCTGTAAAAAGCCCTAGTGCTATGATTCCAGCACTCATTAAACTTACCAATTTTTTCATTTTCATTGTATCCCTCCATCTTTTACGTCAAAATGCTAAAAAATTTTCCATTTATAATTATGGCTTATTAGCACACACTATATTATAGCCAAAAATTCATTTAAAAGGGGAGAAAAAATTGAAAAAGTTGAAATTTTTTCTTGCAACTATACTTTGTATAGGTCTTAATTTAATACCAGCTTCTGCTATTTTAGCTGATCATTCTATGTCAGAATATGTGATTAATCATGAAGTTACTAAAAGCGTAGATGAAGAAATACCACAGGAAACTAAGTCTTCTGAAGATGAACTAAAAGATTCTTTTGAACCTATTTTAATGGACATCATTAAAAATCGTAATCACTGCATTCAAACTTTAGATGATGAAAGTTTAAAAACTTCCTATAATCTCGATATAAAAGTAAGCCGTTGGGCATATGAAAGTGAAGCACAGAAAATCAAATATTTAAAAAACTGGTGTGAAAAGCAAGCTGTTAAATTTGATAAGATTGAATCTACTATTAAAGTACGTAAAGTCAAAGAAAAAGAAAAGGATTTATACGGGATTTTATGTTTTAACTCAACTGCTTACACCTATAGTTATCTAGATTCACCTGATGTTCCTAATACCTTTTATTTAGGAACGTCTCATTATATCAATCTAAAAAAAGATGGCGATCGCTATATCATCACTAAGGAATGGTATACAGATCCTTTTGCAGATTCACTTCATCTAGATAACTTAAAATCGGAAGAGATGAAATCTTTTATTTTAAATCATAAAATGCCTGACTATACGCCTAATGAACGTACTAAAAAAGCTATTGAATATGCACATCAATATTGTGGCGTCAATCCAAACCCTGAATATAATTTTAAATACAACAAAAATTATAAGAATTTTAATCCTGATGGTGGAGATTGCGCTAACTTCGCTTCTCAAATTCTTCATGAAGGTGCTGGCTTTAAAAAAAATAATACATGGAACTATGATGCTAGAGAAGGAACAAAAGCTTGGGTAAATGCCCAAGGGTTTAAAAACTACATTGTAGGTAGTGGGCGCGGTGGTTATATTGCCAAAGGCACTTATCAACAAGTTTATAAAAGTGCTTATAATATGCGTCCTGGGGATTTTGTTGCTTATGAGAAAAAAGGAAAGATTACTCATATATCTACAGTAACAGGCCTGGATTCTAAAGGCTATCCACTCGTTACCTGTCATAATACAGATAGACTTTTAGTTCCTTATGATTTAGGATGGAGTAATAAAGGCATCCGTTTCCATTTTATTCACGTTTATTATTAAATCTCATCATAAAAGGTGTCTCGTGGTACTATCCACATTGAGACACCTTTTATTTTTATAGCGATTCTATCTTTGGTTCTGATTCACAAGTTATAAACGGGGCATACATCATAAGGGCATGATTTTCCGTTACATACACTTCTTCTAACCTATTTCCTGCCCGATCAAATGTCTGTCTATAAATCTCATTGTGCCTACTATATCCTCCCCAAGGTTCACTTTTTATGAAATGGTTCTTCTCTATTATTTTATAATGATAGAGGGGCTGTTTTTCTGATCGCCACTCCCCTTCCAGATATTTTTCTCCTACTTTTAGACATAGCTGATAAATTTCGCTCGTATCGTTACGAATCATTAAATCTCGATAAGGGTATATGCAAGTTGCACCACTTCCAAAAGGCTGTGTGCGATTCGCATCAGGAAATACATCATAAGAATGTCTATAACGCTCTACGATGGTTAAAGGTGTATGAAGTGTCATCCAAAAAATCAAATTTGATAATTGGCATAACCCACCTCCTACCCCAGGGCCAAAACTTCCACAAAATAATACCATGCCATCTACATATCCCTTTTGATAAGTAGGCTTACCTATAAGCTTCCAATAGCTAAATGTTTCTCCTGGATAAAGGACAATGTGATTCAAACGATTGACTGCAAGCTTTAGATTCGTTATTTTATTATATTGATACTTCATATCTACATCTCTTAGCTGCCTTAGTAGTATAGACTTATGAGTAAAACACGAGTATGGGAGTTTAAAACTAGCATACTGCTTTGCAAATTTGAATCTAGGCAATAGCCATAATAAGTATCTTGCATATGTATAATAAATCTTTCCTAATTTAAGCCTCAGTTTAGAACGCTTTATAGGTTGTAATGAATTGTATGCATTGCTTCTCATCTATTTTCCCCCTACCTACTAATTACTTGTCTATGCTTAGTACACTATTGAATTTATTTTATCTTAACAATGGGAAATATGTAAGTATATTTCTAAATATTTATATTTATCAAGACAAAAAAGAGGTGCTACTTATAGTGAAGTACCCCCTGTCAAGTAGACAGTGGAAATAATAAAAACTTATGTCGCCAATCACAGTATGTGGTTGGCGATATTTTTATGCGATTTTGTTTTTTAAATAATTTCTATACTCTATAGGTGTCATACAGTTAAGACGTTTTTGATACCTATGGTTATTGTAATAATCTATATACTCTATAATTGCTTGTTCTAATGCTTCATAGCTGTCAAACTTTTGAAGATAATACATCTCAGA
>JAHLFQ010000003.1 GCA_018883705.1 Candidatus Cellulosilyticum pullistercoris | reverse complement strand
TCTAATAACATACTATGCCATGTAGCGCCACCATGATTAGAATTTGCCTGTCCTTGATGAATATATCCAAAGCTTTCGTAAAAAGGAATTAAATGTGATTTACAAGTCAAAATAATCCCCTTTTTTTGACGGAGCTTAGTCATATGAATCATATGTTGCATAAGTTTTGATGCAATACCTTGATGCTGATAATCTGGATGTACATCTAGCCCAAATACAGTCTGATAAGCACCATCCTCCTGGTGTAAATTTACATCAGAATAGAGTTCATCTAAGAGCTCAGGGGTTTGTGTTATGGCACCATTAATAAATCCTACAATTTGTCCGTTTATTTCAGCTACAAAAAAGGATGTAGGAAACGTTTCAAGTCTCTTTATAAGAATTGCCTTACTCGCTGCCTCTGCAGCTGGAAAACAGAGTGCCTCAATCCTTGCAATTGCTTCGCTATCATTTAAAACTGCTTGTCTAATAATCATTATCTAGTTCATTCTCCTTCCTTTATTTCTTATAACATGGGCTAATGATTTATGTATAAAGTTACTTTATCTAAATTATATCATAGAGTGAAAAATAAAAAAATGAGACAGCATGTTAATAGCTGTCTCGATACTAACTCTAAGAAAATACTTAAGCTCTTGACTAGCTTAATGTAGCCACCATGATAGCTTTAATGGTATGCATACGGTTTTCTGCTTCATCAAAAACGACTGAATAAGGTGCTTCAAAAACTTCTTCTGTTACTTCATTTCCTTTAATAGCTGGAAGACAATGCATAAAAATCATGTTAGGATTATTCACTAAGTCTATAAGCTTTTGATTAACTTGATATGGGGTGAGTAAGGCAACTCTATCTTTTGCTTTCTCTTCTTCTCCCATAGAACACCATACATCTGTATAAATCACATCAGCCCCAATAACTTCATGGATATCCTCTGTGAGTGTTATTTTTGAACCTGACTCTTTAGCATAACTTTCACAGATTGCTACATGTTCTGCACTTGGCCATAGTACCCTAGGGGCAATAATAGTCATATTAATACCCATTTTACTACAACCGATTAATAAACTATTACCCATATTATTACGTCCATCACCTAAAAAAACAAATTTCTTTCCTTTTAATGTCCCAAGATGCTCTTTCATGGTTAACAAATCTGCTAAAATTTGGGTAGGATGATATTCATCTGTTAGCCCATTATAAACAGGTACGCCACTATACTTTGCAAGATCAGAAACAACTTGTTGAGAGAATCCACGAAATTCAATCGCATCAAACATACGACCTAGTACACGCGCAGTATCCTTTACACTCTCTTTATATCCTAATTGAATATCATTTTTTCCTAGATATTCTGGATGGGCTCCCTCATCTACACATGCTACAGTAAATGCACAACGTGTACGTGTAGAAGGTTTTTCAAAAATCAGAGCAATGTTTTTACCTGCTAAGCTGTTTCCTTTAATACCCATACGCTTTTTTGCTTTTAAATCTGCTGCTAACTCTAATAAATAATTAATTTGTTCTGCTGTAAAGTCATGTAATGTTAAAAATGATCGGCCTTTTAATCCAAACATGATATGTACCCCCTTATTTCATTCTTTAAAATTCATATATTATAATTATACATTTAACTTATAAAAATTCAAAGTGTTTTATCATTTTATAATCAGTAGCTATATATAAAAAGGTATATACCCATATATTTGAGTATACACCTTATCATGCATTTGTTTTATTGGTATAAATAAGAAATTTCTTCTTCAGTAAGCTTACGATATGTTCCTAAAGCTAGATCATTTGGAAGCTTTAGTTGTCCCATTTGAATACGCTTCAAGTAAACAACTTCTTTTCCCACATATTGAACCATTCTTTTAACCTGATGAAACTTTCCTTCTTTAATCGTAACATAAATCTCTGAAAATTCACCACTACTAATAATTTCTAGTTGACCTGGTTGATAGGTAGTTCCATTTTCAAGAGTCATTCCATGTGCAAAAATATGAATGTCTTCTTCCACCATCTTTCCCTTTACTTTGGCATAATAGGTTTTATTAACATGCTTTTTAGGCGATAGTAAATCATGGGCCATCTTTCCATCATTAGTTAATATAAGAAGACCCTCTGTATCTTTATCTAATCGTCCAACAGGAAAAAGTTCTTTATTACGGTCTTCTATTGAGAGTAAATCCATAACCGTTTGCTCAGTTGGATCCTCTGTAGCAGAAATATATCCACCAGGTTTATTGAGTATATAGTAATAAAATTCTTGATAATCTATAGGTTTACCATTTATACAAATTTCAGACTGAGTAGGATCAATGTTTGATTCTGGCTTAGAAATAATCTGGCCATCGACCGTTACTTTTTTACCTTTAATCATTTTTTGTACTTCTTTTCGACTACCACAACCTGAATGAGTTAATATTTTATCTAAACGCATTTTTCACCTACTTATCTTTAACATAAACGCCAGCTTGGCGGATATTGATTTTTTAATATACTATTTTGTGCTTTAACCCAACCTAATGGATAACCATCTACGCAGACCACATAATATCCTTTAGGTTTTTCACATAAAATCGTCTCACCTTTTAAATAGCGTCCAATTGCTTCATCATTTACAGACCAGTCTATTGTTTGTTTAAACATTTCTTTTGGATAGGCTAATGCTAAGACATGAGAAGGTTCAAAACGCTTATTTTTGAGTTCTCCTAATAAGAGTCCACCACGAATCACTCGTACACCTTTTAAATCTGGTGCATTCTCTGGGATACTATAAAGTTTACCACTAATTTCAGTAACTGGCAAATCTTCACTTAAGTAAGTATATTGTTGTATAAAAGATAGTGCTTCAGGATAATCCTTAAGTCGTTTTTGTTTACCATAAGATGGCGTTGTACCTGCCTCTCCTCCTTCTCTTTGTAGCAAGCATACAAAATGTCCTTCTCCTTCTAGATGATGTGGCCATAATCTAAGGGCACCATCAAGCTCAGGCACTGCATTAATAAAATCAGGTCTCCCCTTTTGAATACCACCTACAGGAGTTAGAGGAACGACTTTAAAATCTGGATGTTTTTTAAGAAACTCATCAATCATTCCCTCATTTTCTTCCGGTGAAAAGGTACAAGTTGAGTATAAGATCATACCATTTGGTTTCAGTAATGTAACTGCATCTTCTAAAATCATACGTTGCAGATTGGCACAGTGCTGTACCCCATAAGCTTCCCAGCTTTTAGTTGCCGATTCATTTTTACGAAACATACCTTCACCAGAACAAGGTGCATCAATTAAGATCTTATCAAAATATCCTGGCCATTTGCTAGCAAGCTTCTCAGAAGTCTCGCTTGTTACAATGCATTGTCTCGCTCCAAAATTTTCTAGATTCTTAAGTAGTGCTTTAACACGTGAGGCACTAATATCATTAGAAACTAAAACACCTGCTTGCTGCATACGGGCTACAAGTTGTGTACTTTTTCCTCCAGGTGCTGCACACATATCTAGAACACAATCACCAGGGCTTATAGGTAGATAAGCTCCAGGTGACATAGCACTTGGCTCTTGAATATAATAAAGTCCTGCAAAATAATATGGATGTTTCCCTGGTTTTTCATAAGCATCATAATAAAAACCTTCTTGGCACCAAGGTACTTGTTTAAGTGAATTAAAAGGATTAATCTGATGCCATTGATCTAAATTGAGTTTTAATGTATTAATACGTAATCCTTGATATTTAGGTAGCTTGTATGAAGCTAGATAATCAGGATATTCCTCTTTTAAAAGCTTTTTCATTTTTTCTTCAAAAGCTACTGGTAACTTCATTGTTTCTTCTCCATGTTGTTTGTCATATTTTATAAAAGTAATAAAGGTCTAAAATCTAGATAGTCTGCTGAAACTAGTTGATAGTGTATCCCCTCATAGTTTCCTTGAAGTGCTAATTCCCATGAAAGGCTATCATGTAGATGTCCATAAATCACCCGCGTTACAGGATATGCTTTTAATAATTCTGTAAGCGGTGAATTTTTTTCACCTCCGTAAGTAGGAGGATAATGTAGCATGACCCATATTTCTATGGCACCTTGCTTCATAGCTACATCTAATGAAAGCTTAAGTCTTGCTAATTCTCGTGTAAATAAGCGTTCATCCTCTGATGTAAAACTTATAGGATTAGGGCATATCCATCCCCTGGCACCACAAAACGTAAGATTATCCAAGGTATAAGCGGTATTTTGTAAAAACACCATTTGAGGGTAGGCATCCATTAATTTCTTTGGCCGATCCCACCAATAATCATGGTTACCACGTACACAGATTTTTTTTCCAGGCAATTTATTGAGCCAATCTAAATCTATTTTTGCTTCTTCTAAACGCATTGCCCAAGAAATATCTCCTGGAATTAAGACAACATCATCATCTGTTACTTGTCTTTCCCAGTTTTCTTTTATCTTATGAGCATGATCTTTCCAGTGATCTCCAAATACGTTCATAGGTTTTTTCATGCTTTGACTTAAATGTAAATCACCTATTGCAAATCTTTTCATATTAATCGCTCCTTAGCTTGTCTATTATAGCATAGCTGCAAAGTTACTGACAATGGAACGATTTCTATTATGAAAAAGTAATTCAATTGGTAATATGCTTACCTATTTTTCGAACTTTCTAAGTGCTCGTCCATTTAGGTAATGACATAAATCACCTTGACGGTATCCATTGTCTTCCATTTCTTTTACAATATCGTCATGAATTTTCCACCAACTTGTATTCCAATTAGCATAAAGAGTATGCTCTTCTGGGGCACGGCCAATAATACGTTGAACCACAATATCAGGTGATAAATAGCGTAAAAAAGTAATGACACGCTGTTTATACTCTTCTAAGGAAACGAGATTGAGTATGCCTTTCTCATAAGCCCTAGCAAGCGGAGTTCCCTTAACAATATATAAAGCATGAAGTTTAACATAAGTATTTCTCATGGCACTTAAACATTTGGCAGTTTCAATTACATCTTTCATATCATCCCAAGGTAAATCTACTATAACATGTGTACATGTTGCAAAGGGATAGGAATGTATCTGCATCATAGCATCTAAATATTCAGCCAAACTATGCCCCCTGTTGATGGTCTGAAGCGTATGATAATTAACAGTCTGAAGACCTAGTTCAATGCATATATCTTTTTGATACTTCTGTGACCACTGCCATAGTGCTTCTAAATAAGATTTATTAATACAATCTGGACGTGTAGAAACAGATATGCCTACAATATCTTCATGTACAACTTTTTCTAATACTTCTTTAAATAGTTCTAACGGCATATACGTATTGCTAAAATTCTGTAAATAAGGAATAAAATACTTTGCCTTATACTTCTTTTTAATTTTTTCTATATTATGAACCATTTGAGTTGTAATGCCTTCAGTCGCTTTACGCATTTCATAACCAGTCCCAACATCTCCACAGTAAATGCAACCTCCACTGGCTACATTTCCATCTCGATTTGGGCAAGTAACAGGTAAATTAATAGGAATTTTATATACCTTATCACCATATTTTTCTTTTAAATAAGTTGAATATTTTTGATAAACCTCCAAGCTTCTATCTCCTTTAATATTTTTTAATCGATATTATAACATAGCTAGATATAATAATATACTCAATGAATGTAAAATAAATAGAAAAAATATCCATATTTATTTTCTTCTTATTGGGATATTTTTATTTTAAAAGCACATAATACTATTATCATCTTGATTTGCTAAAACTATTAGAAAGGTGGTACTTAACAATGAAATCTAGAACTTGGGATTATATCGCAATTACGTTAATCATTATTGGTGCAATTAACTGGGGGCTTATTGGCTTCTTCCAATTTGATTTAGTTGCGTTTATTTTTGGTGGTATGAGTTCTTGGGTTAGTAGAGTCATCTATGCCGTTATTGGTATTGCTGGCTTATACTGTCTCACACTTTATGGTCGTGTTTACGATCAACCTTATTCAAATAACTAATCTTATTAAACCACTTTTTCATAAAAGTGGTTTTCTTATTTTATCTCCTCATGATACTTATAAATTTTAACAATATTACTAAAAAAATAGGTCTTTAGAACGAATTGTTGAATAAATATAATAATAAAGTATTCTAAGAGGTGATGTGTATGATTAAAATTATTACAGGTCAAACAGGCGAAGGAAAAACAAAGCTCATGATTGAAGCTGCTAACAAACAAGTAAATTCATTAAAGGGAAATGCAATCTATATTGATAGTAATCTTAAGCATCGTTATGCATTAGCCCATCAAATCCGATTAATTGAGGCTTCTGCTTTTCCACTTGAATCTCGCTCTAGCTTCATTGCTTTTTTATGTGGTATTATAGCTACTAATCATGATATCGAAGTTGTTTTTATTGATGAATTATTTAAATTGACACAATGCAGTATAGATGAAATATCTGCTTTTTTTGAAGAAATTAAGAGGCTCTCTGAACGTTATCAAATTGAGTTTGTCATTGGAACGGCTTGTTCAAGAAAGGATTTACCACAACACCTCACACCTTACTTAATTGCTTAATTAAAGGAAGTCCCATCTATATAGATGGGACTTCCTTTTTGGAGCTTTGCTATACTTCTTCATTTACTTTAAATAAACAGACGCTATAGGCCTTTACTTCATAATAGTTTTCTTTCGTAATGGTTTCCTCAAAAACATTTTGTACAGCTGTATTCATTATACAACACCATTTTCCCTTAATAGGTGGTAATTCAAAGGTAAGTGCTTCATGATAATTATTAGAGATCAAGAATAAACTCTCTTTGCCTTTCATATAACAAGCAATACTGCGTGAATAGTAGGACCAATCTGGATGTTGATATTGAACACCATGCCAGCTGATCTCATATGGTTCTTTATCTTTAAAATATTCAAGCTGATTTCTAATAGTAATTAAGTTAGTTGTAAAATATAATAATTCACTATTTTCCTTTGCTTTATTCCAGTCTACCCACACTAAATCGTTATCTTGGCAAAAGGCATTATTATTCCCCTTTTGTGTTCTCCCGAACTCATCACCCATAAGTAGCATAGGCGTTCCTTTAGATAATAAAAGTAAGCTCATTAAATTTTTTATCACTTGCCTACGCCTATGATTAATATTTTCTTCTTGTGTTTCACCTTCGAAACCCCAATTATAACTGTAATTTGCATTATGCCCATCTCTATTGTTCTCACCATTTGCCTCATTATGCTTATGATTATAGCTTACTAAATCCCACATGGTAAAGCCATCATGAGCAGTAATAAAATGAATGGTATGATTCTTACCTTTTCTTGTATCTACAAAAGGAATTTCTTTTCCCATCATACAAACAGATACTGCTGGTACAATACCTTGATCGCCTTTAATAAATTTACGTATGGTATC
>JAHLFQ010000257.1 GCA_018883705.1 Candidatus Cellulosilyticum pullistercoris | reverse complement strand
ATAGTAAATGGCGACATAGCCAAGTGGTAAGGCAGAGGTCTGCAACACCTTCATCACCAGTTCAAATCTGGTTGTCGCCTTAGTTAAGAGTCTTAATTCTAGTAATTAAGACTCTTTTATTTTACAAAAATCAAATATGAGATAGATAAAAGAGCATAGGCACTAACTTTAAGTATTTATTCATACTAGAAGTGGTGACTATGCTCTTTTTTATGTGATAGGTAGGTTTTATTTCTTTATCATACGTATTTTATGATAAGTCTAAGGTTATGGTTTATTGAAGTAAAGTAATTAATTTTTGAATATAGCAAGCTGCTTGACTTCTAGTAAGTTTTTCATGGGGATCAAAAGGAAAGGTTATTAAACCAATCTCAAATGCTGATAAAATGGCATTAAAAGCAAATGAGGATACATTGTCTAGTTCTATACCTGTATGCGTAAATGTGGTATGTAAGGGTTTGCGACATTTATAACTATTTATTAAGAAAGAAATGAGTTCTTCTGTAGTGACGGGCATGGAAGGATGAAATAATGCCTTCTGAGTGAGAAAAGCATCAACAATACCATTTTGATGAGCAACCTCCACGGTGCCAGCATACCATTCATGGCCAATCACATCACTATAATAATCATTATAGACATTCATAGGAACAAAACCAATCGCTTTAATAATCCATTCTAATACCTCTATACGAATAATAAGATCGTTAGGACGGAAGAGTGTTTCACGATCGGAAATAATACCTTTAGAAGCAAGAGAAATGATGATATCTTTATCTTTACAATCTTCAATATCAGTAAACGCTACAGTATGATTACTTTGATTTCTATCTATATAATGGCTAGGTGGAGATGGAAGTTTAATCATCTGAGTAACTTGTAATAAAGATCGTATTTCATTATCTATAGTACATGAAATAAAGTTTTCTAAAGAGGATATATGCTTTAATTCACTTGCTATATAAGAGGCCATTTGAAGGCCACCGTAATCATTTGTATGTGTATAGTCGTTAGGAAAGAAATAAGGCTTAGAGTTTTCTAAACCATGAGTTTTAATAAAACTTTTACTAAACTGATGTAAATCTATAAGTGGAACATGTTCTTTTAAGCTAATTTGAATACAAGCATTAGCATAATCAATAAGTAAATCATTATAGGAACCATCTCCAAGCCAGGTGTTACGAGCTAATGGGGTTACAAGAATAGGAATGGCTCCTTTTAAGCGTAACTCATGAATATAGTTAGTTAATTTCTCTGTATAACCTTTGTAGGCTGCAAGGTGAGGTAATTTCTGATCATTATGGGCGAATTGTATAAGCACAAAATCACCTAGCCTTAGTAGTTTATAGATGATATCATAGTGTCCTTCACTCCTAAAAGTTTCGGAAGTTAAGCCTGAATGAGCATGATTAGAAATACAGATACCAGGTTTAAAAAAAAAAGGTAACATTTGACCCCAGCCACAATAAGAGCAACCAGGATGGTAAGGATAAGAAGTGCTTTGATCAGTTACTGTAGAATCACCTGCTATATAGAGGGTAGGTAGAGTAGGGCTACTAGTAATATCTAACTGACATAAAGCAATATTGGCCTGGCTGATAATAACTATATCAAGGGTATTATCCGTATAAACACTAGTTTTACTACGTGGGATAATATCACTGATATTAATAGTAAAGGTTTGATGTAATTCAGAAGAGACAGGAAAAGTTTGAGTGTAGAACATTAAGCGTCTTCTACCCGTAAAAATCCATATAGGAGAAGCCGTATTTCCTACATTTTTTAAGTTTAAAGATACTGTATAATTACCGGAAGTAGAAAGTTTTACTTTAAAATGGAGAGGAATCGGCCAATCCTCCATATGATATAGATCTGATTTGGTGATAAAAATACCATCTTCTGATTGATTAAGAATAGAAATATCTTCAGAATTTAACCAATACCAAGGTTCAAAAGCTGAATTTAATTCAGGAATTTGTAAAAGTTCTTGTGATCTTCTATTTTTTTCAATGACAAAGCCATATCCTTTATCAGGGGAATATAGATCTAAGGATGAAACAGTAATAGCAGAGGCTGGGTTTTGAACATCTTTACCAAATAAGTAATGTAGTGAGTACATCTAGATAATCCTCCTTATTAATGAATATTATCTTTATTATATATAAAATATAAAATATTTTATATAATTTAGAATATAATATTTAAAAAAATAGTAAAATAGCTTAAAATATAATATAAGTATTAATATTTTTTGAGCATTTATAGAGTGTCTGATAATATTTTATAAAATATAAGGAGGAAATGAATCATGGGAAATAATCGAGGGGATTTTACTTTACCAGGAGAAGCGGGTTATGAGGCACTTACATTAAAGTTAGCTGAAAAATGGGGTGCAGATGTCATTAGAGATAGTGACGGAACAAAACTTTCTGATAAAATTACTTCTTCAGGTTATGATATTTATTCTACACTTTGTTTGATTCGCTCAGACCTTGAATGGGCAAGACAAAATATAGATAAGCTGCAACAAAATTTTTTAATGAGTTTTCCTGTTATTGCAGAAGGTGAAGAAGTCAATATTTCTCCGTTAAAAGGATATTTTAAAGAACAATTTATGATTAACACATATGATGATCCTAAGGAGTTTTGGCAGGTTTTTGATAGAACAACCGGTAAAGAAGTAGCTTTGTCAGATTGGGAATTTGATGCTAAAACTGAAACAGTAACTATTAAGCATACTAAAAAGTGGCATGAATATACAGTTAATTTCCTTGCAATACGTATCTGGGAAGAAATCTCTATGTACAATCATATTACCAATGATTGGGGAGAAAAACCGCATTTGATGGCTGTTGAGCCTAGATATAAAGAAGTACAAGAACATATTCTAGATTGGTTAAAAAAATGGTGTGAAACCCATCCAGAAACAACTGTAGTACGTTTTACATCGATGTTTTATAATTTTGCATGGTTTTGGGGGGAAGATAAGAAGCAGAGAAATATTTTTTCTGACTGGGGTTCTTATGATTTTACAGTTAATCCTATTGCTTTACGTGCCTTTGAAAAGGAAAAAGGTTATAAGATGACTTCAGAGGATTTTGTACAGCAAGGAAGATATAATGCTACCCATAATGCACCTACTAGAAAATACAGAGAATGGATGGATTTTGTTAATGCATTTGTAGTAGATTTTGGTAAAGAGTGTGTGGATTTAGTTCATCAATATGGAAAGAAAGCTTATGTCTTTTATGATGATAGTTGGATAGGTGTAGAACCTTATGGAAAGCGCTTTAGTGAATTTGGTTTTGATGGGCTTATCAAGTGTGTATTTAGTGGATTTGAGGTACGCTTATGTGGTCATGCACAAGGAATAGAAACCAGGGAACTAAGACTACATCCTTACTTGTTTCCTACAGGATTATCTGGTGAACCTACTTTTGCAGAAGGTGGCAATCCAACTTTAGATGCAAAGCGTTTTTGGAAAAGTGTAAGAAGAGCATTATTAAGGAAACCTGTTGATCGTATTGGATTAGGTGGCTATTTACATCTTGTAGAACCATTTCCTGATTTTTGTGATTACATAGAAAAACTAACAGATGAATTTAGGATGCTTAAAGCCCTACATCAAGAAGCATCACCTTATGTAGTGCCATGTAAAATAGCTATTTTAACAGCATGGGGCCCTTTACGTTCATGGACATGTAGCGGACATTTTCATGAAAATTTAAAGAGAGATTTAATGCATGTATTAGAAGCATTAGCTGGTTTACCAGTTGAAGTTAGATTTTTAAATTTTGATGAGATTAAGGAAAAAGGTATACCTAACGATATAAAAGTCTTAATTAATGCAGGGGAGAAAAATAGTGCATGGAGTGGTGGTTTCTATTGGGAAGATGAAATAATAATAGAAACGATCAGTGAATGGGTAAATAAGGGTGGAAGTTTTATAGG
>JAHLFQ010000047.1 GCA_018883705.1 Candidatus Cellulosilyticum pullistercoris | reverse complement strand
TGGGCTGCTAACTTATGAATGATTGTTTCAAAACAGTCTAAAGAGTAGCCACGGTTAATAAGAGACGCTGTATCTTCGTGAATGGTCTGTAGTCCAAGCTCAAGCCATAGATGTGTCTTTTTACTAAGCTCAGCAAGATAAGTAATAATTTCATCAGATAAACAATCAGGTCTTGTCGCAATTGCAAGGCCAACAACACTAGGAAAAGCTAAAGCTTCTTCGTATTTTAGTTTGAGTGTTTCTAGAGAGGCATAAGTGTTTGTAAAAGCTTGGAAATAAGCAATATATTTATGATTCGTTCCCCATTTATTTTCAAGAAGCTTACTAGCTTCTTGAAGCTGAGCCGTGATGTTTCCTTTGTCGTAGAAAGTGAAATCACCACTACCACGTTCACTACAAAATAAGCAACCCTTTGAAGAAAGGGTGCCGTCTCTGTTGGGGCAAGTAAAACCACCATCAATGGAAAGTTTTAAAACTTTTTCTCCATGTCTATGTCTTAAGAATTCATTTAAACTATAAAAACGATTATTTTGCATATCATAAAATCCTCAGTATCTTTATCAATATAACATAATGTCTATGCTTTCTATCTTGAGTAGATATTTAAAAAGTAAAGCCATTAAAACTGATTATTAAAATCAATGTATAAATAGCTAAAAAAATAGATAACATAAGTTTTTAATAACTTATATTATCTTATAGAAGTTAATGAAGTGCAAGGAGCATTTCTTCTTTTCTTAAACGAATTTCTTCACAAACGGAAACAATACGTTGCCATTGATCATTTGTGGTAAGGGTTCGTGAAAATTTAATAAAATCATCACGAAGCATTTTAGTAAATGTTTGTTTTACAGCCGTAACTTCCTCATCGCTATGTGTATGGCTTAAGGCTTCTATAAACTCATTAGCTCTATTTGCTGAGACGAAAGGTAAATAAGGTTGTAAGATATCAAGTTTACTTTGTAAGGCATCATATTGTGCTTTAAAGGGATTACCTTCGACATTTTCCATATAAGCAAAAAAAGCATCTAAGTTAAGAAAAGAAATATTTTTTAATGAGGAATAATCGAAATTAGATAAGATATGACGAAAATCTTCAAGCTGTATTTCAAGTTCTTGTTTCGTTAGTAAAGTTGACATGATAAATCCCCCTTAAAAATCAATAAAATCATGTGTTCTACATAGCTTAGTATATCCACTACGCCCGAAAAAAGTGTATGAAAATTTTACTGTGACCAGGATGAATAGCTGAATTTGGAAAATGAAATTTAAAAAATTGAAATAATAATCAAAAAATGAGCACATCTAAAGTGATGTGCTCATTTTTTGATTAAAGATTTGATTTTTATTTAGAAATCGTTTTAAAGTTTTCCCCATCTTTAGGTGGTTTTGGACCAAAATATTGATAGAAGTCTACTTTAAGGTTACCGTTAAAAAGTTTACGTTTTTTGTTAGCTTTCTTTCCAAAATCTCTTTCGAATGTATCTACAGAGGTGATGGCATATAAGGACCACGTTGGGTTGCTGTCTGAAAGACGACGTAGTTCTTTATGAATTTGACTAATTTTAACAGGATCACTAATACGTTCTCCGTAAGGTGGGTTGGCTAAAATGACTCCGTAATCACCATGAGGCAATGAAGTTTTGTGAATAGGTTTTGCAAAGAACTGGATACAATCTGAAACGCCAGCTGCTTCTGCATTTTCTCTAGCCTTAGCAATGACATTACGGTCAATATCTGAAGCATAAATAATTGGATTACCTTTACGATCAATAGCTTCTCTAGCTTCTTCTCTAAGCTCGTCCCAAAGTGATTTAGGGACTTGTGGCCAAAAAGAAGAAGCAAACTGACGATTAAGGCCAGGTGCAATGTTTTTAGCCATCATGGCAGCTTCAATGGCAAAAGTACCAGAGCCACAGCATGGATCATATAGAATACGTCCTTTTTGCCAGTAGCTTATTTCAAGTAGAGCTGAAGCCATGGTTTCCTTTAATGGCGCTTCTACATTGGCTACACGATATCCTCGTTTATGAAGTCCTTCTCTACCTGTTGTGTCAATCGTTAAGGTTGCAACATCTTTTAAAATAGAAACCTGTACGGTATAAGATGGACCTGTCTCAGGAAACCAATCTATTTTGTAGTGTTGTTGTAAACGCTTAACAATGGCTTTCTTGGTAATAGCTTGACAGTCAGAAATACTAAATAGTTTAGACTTAACAGATTTACCATTTACGGTGAATTTGGCATCAGGTGTAATCCAAGCTTCCCAAGGTAAACTTGCTACCTGATCAAATAGCTCGACGAAAGTAGTCGCTTTAAATTCTCCCATTTTGATGAGTACACGGTCTGCGCTACGAAGCCATAGATTAGAAAGAACAATGGCTTCGGCATCTCCTGTATAGGTAACCTTTCCGTCTTGAACGGTGTTAATTTCATATCCTAATTCTTCTACTTCTTTTCTTACCATAGATTCAAGGCCGAAAGTAGAAGTTGCAATAAGTTCAAATCGTTTCATAACGTTCTCCTTCATATCAATTCAGTATTCTTATTGTACACCAAGGATGTACTATGTGTATAGGTTTAACCTGGATTTAATCTAAGAAGCTCAAGTAAGTGAAGAAACGTAAATAATAGTTAAATAACAAAATATAAAATTAAGCAAAAGGAAATATAAGAATGAATGTTGGGTTTAGTAACAAGAAATAAACGGTTAAAAATTTTAAGAAAAAAATATTGACCATAAGTCATTTTTGGAGTATAACAATAAATGAACATTGGTCATTTTTGAAAAGGCACCTAGGCATTTAAATGACAATAAAAAGCCAGAAAGACCTAATAGGAAAAGAGGAAGATAAGTATGAATAAAAAGATGATGGCATCACTTTTGATTGCAAGCCTTACAGTGAGTCAGACAGTTTATGCCACTACGACTAAAAATAGTCTAAACGCTTCTTCTGAGACATCAGCAGAAAATCAGATTGCAAGTGAAGTAGAAGAAGTGAATGCCGAAGAAGAAAATTTACTAACATTAAATGAAGCTGTGTCTTATGGATTAGAGCATAGCATTCTTTTAGAAAAGATAAAAAATCAAGCGGATATTGCAAAGCTTGTTAAAGATAACGCAATAGACATTCGTAACGATTTGATAGAGGCTGATTTAGAACTGAGTAATGCATACTATTTAATCGATGATGGTAGAGATGAAATTTATGATGGAGAAGCACAATTAGATTCAGCGCAAACAGCGCTAGATAATGGGATTGCACCACAGGATATACCTGTAGCACAATTGGGTATTACGATTCCAGCTGGAAGTCATATTAGAAGTTATCTAGAAAATGTAGTGAGCATGGCTTATCCAGATGCACCATCCGCACAAGTTGATGCCATTGTTGAAGGGGCTTATTCACAGATTATTAGTACAGTACAGGGTATTTTAGATACCAATTCAGATCAGTTAACATCTAGTAAGAAAAAATTAGAAGCCAGTACACAAAGTTATTTATCTAGTAAATCACAATATGATGCAGCACTTCAGTATGCTATGTCTAATGTAGCCAATAAGCTTTCTACAAGTACTATTTCATCACTTAAAACTAAGCCGCTTACCGATTTGATTATAAAAATGGCTGATACACAAGATGAAGTAACGAGCTACTCTATTAATATTTATAAAAATAAGATTGCCCTTCTTATTCAAAATAGTTATTACAATGCCCTAAAGGAGCAGAAACTACTAGAAGTGAAACAAAAAGCTGTAGAAAGAGGTAAATTGCAATATGAACTTGCCAAGGCAGCTTATGAAGTGGGGGCTAAATCAAAAGATGATTTGATACTCGCAAAAACCTATTATGATTCAACAGTAATGAGTGAAGAACTACAACTTAAAGATTATAATGCAGCCCTACTTGAGCTTAAGACCAATATGAATATGGATTTAAGTAAAGACATTAAGCTTAAAGAGGTAGATGTTGTAACAGATGATGAAAGTTTTGATTTAACACAAGGTATTCGTAGTGGACTAAAGTCACGTTTAGAGATGAAAATGGCTGAGGCACAAGTTGACCTTTACAAGTATCTTATGACAGCAGTTGATGAGTCGGATTATAGTTCTAGCAGTAATCAATATAAAGAGAGTAAATTACTTCAGCAAAAAGCAGATATTGAACGAAGTGCGACAGCGCTTCAGGTAGAAAGCGATATACGCACTTCTTACGCGACGATGACATCTATGCAAAAAATTGCAGCAAAATCTAAAGAGTTAGAAGCAGGAGCAAAGGAAACCGTAGAAATTGCAAAAGTAAAATATGAAGTGGGCTTTGGCTATGATAATGCCCTTCTTGCACAAATGAATCTTGAAAGTATGTCAGGAACATTAGTTGAGGTCATAGCTGCTGAAGAAAATTTAGTATCCATACAGGAAAAAGAAATTGAAGCTGTTAACGGCTATAATTTATCAAGACTTAAATACTTAAATGATATAGGAATATTACCTTATAAATAGGGGGAGAAAATATGGATTTTAAAAATATGTTTAAACAAAAAAGAGTGATTAACATGATAGTCATTGTAGCATTTCTTGCTGTGATTATACTTGTTTTAACTTATGGTTTTAATGAAAGTAAAAGTGTAGAAACTGTGGCTATTAAGGATTTATTTAATGAAAAAGATGGCCTTATTGTACAAGGTGTAATTGAAACAAAAGAAGTCAATATTAATAGTAAAATTCCCGGGAAATTAATTACTCTTTATGTAGAAGAAGGGCAGGAAGTTAAAGAAGGAGATCCCCTAGTTGAGATTTCAAGCGATGAATTACAAGCTAAAAAGAAACAAGCAGAAGCAGCACTTAGTCAAGCGAAAGCGGCACTTAAAGCTGCAAAGGAACAACTTGAACAAGCAAAGGCAGGGGTAGAAGCTTCAAAAGGTCTTGTTGAGCAAGCACAGGCAGGTGTAGAGGCATCTTCAGGTAAGTTAAATGAAGCTGAAGCAGGTGTTCAGGCTGCCGAGAAGCAATATGAAGCAGCAACTGCCGTTAAAGAAAAAGCAGAAAATGGCGCAAGAACTCAAGAAGTTGCACAAGCACAAGCTGCTTATGATGTGATGCAGAAATCTTATGAACGTGTAGCAGCTCTTGTGGAAAAAGGCGCTGTTTCTCAGCAAAAGCTAGATGAAATTAAGGCACAATTAGAAGTAGCTAAAGAAACTTTAAGTATGGCTGAAGAAGGTGCAAGGGAAGAAGATAAAAAAGCTGCAAATGCAACGAGTGAGCAAGCAGCAGCTGGTCTTGAAGCAGCTAAAACAAGAGTTGATCAAGCAACGGCAGGACTTACTGCTTCTAAAGCGCAACTTACACAGGCTATGGCAGGAGTGGATTCTTCTAATGCCTTACTTTATCAGGCACAGGCAGGCGTAGAAGCAAAAGAAGGGTTAGTAGAACAGGCACAAGGTGCACTAGATGAAGTGAATGCGTATTTGGATGCTGTTGTTCTTAAGGCACCTATGGATGGAACCGTTACAGCGATTAATTCAGAAGTTGGAGAACTTGTTTCTACCGGAACACAAATTGCTATCGTTAGTAATTTAAAAGGGACATGGGTAGAAGTAAGTGTTCCAGAAACTGATCTTGGAAAAATTAGTGAAGGTCAAGAAGTTATTGTAAAAGTACCAAGTTACAAAGAACAAACTTTCACGGGCCACGTAAGCACCATTAATGCACAGCCTAACTTTGCCGTTAAAAGAGCAACAAATGATAATGGTGGATTTGATATTGTATCTTTCGGAGTCAAAATTAAAATCGATAATATGGATGAAGTATTAAGACCTGGTATGAGTGCTTACATCCAATTTAAAAATTAGTAGATAGAGTAAGCTCTGAAAGGTGGTGACAGCGTGTTAGAGAGTATTAAAGAAGAAATACATAAGTTAAAAACAGATAAGCTCATGCTAATCGTGTGTTTAATCATTCCTATCTGTGTCAATTTGATAATAGGCTTAGAACTGACAAAAGGTGTCATTGACCATGTCCCAATGGCTATTGTAGATTATGATGATTCTCAGCTTAGTAGACAAATTATAAGGTACTTTAAAGAGAATGAATCATTTGATGTGACTTACCAGATTCAAGATGAAGCAGAACTTCAAAAACTACTAGATGAAAGTAAAGTAAGGGTTGGTATGGTGATTCCTAAAAACTTTTCAGCCGATGTGACAAGTTTAAAATCACCTACTGTTTTAATGATGTATGATGGCAGTCATATGAGTATGGTAAGTGTAGCTAAAGCGAAGGCAAGTGAAATACTTATATCTGTCAGAGTGGGAGCGGCTGTTACGCAGATTGAAAATCGATTAGATAAGAGTTATGATGAAGCCTTTACTATGGCAATGCCAATTAGCTTTGAAACAAGAATGCAGTATAATCCCGCCAAAAACTTTAATTATTTTATGACACCTGGATATGGCACTATTATTTGTCAGTTAGGAATTGCCTTTATGGCGGTTGTTAGCGTGACAGTAAACTGGGATAAAGAGAAGAAAAGAAATGACTTAGGTTATATATTAGGAAAGGTCATTTTCTATGGCATTCTAGGAAGCTTAGCTATTTTTATTAATCTACTTGTACAGATTTATATGTTTAAGATTCCTTATAGAGGCTCATTTATGGCAGGAGTAGCAATGAGTATGTTGTTTATTTTTGCAGTAGCGTCATTAGCAGTAGCAGTATCAGCTTGGTTGAATAATAGAGTATTAGCTATGGCGCTACTAGGACTTTTACTCATACCCAATTCAATTATGGCGGGATATACATGGCCTGTTATTTCAATGATTCCTTCTTATCAATGGATGTCTAAGTTTATTCCATTTACCCACTATGGAGATAATATAAGAGATTTATTTTTAAAAGGTAAAATGGTAGATGGAATATCGGATGCAAGATTTTTAATACTGTATCTAATTGTTATGATTTTACTTGCTATAGTAGGTGTGACTTTAAGAAAATTAGGAAGGCCAAAGGAGGCGGATGACAGATGATGACCTATCTTAAAAGCCTGGGGAAAGAGATTAGTGACAGTACAAAAAAATTAGGTATTTTGATATTGCTTTTCGTTGGCTTTCCTTTTCTTTCTATGTGGTTTGCAGGAGCATACTACTGCGAGTATGTAGATGATGTAGCGATTGCTGTATTAGATGAAGATAATAGTAGCTTAAGTAGACAGATTATCCAGTATTTTGATGATAATGAACGTTTTACAGTAGCTTATCAGGTATCAGACCGAAAGGCGCTTCAAGAGTTAATTGATGAAAGAAAAGTATATATGGGACTTTATATTCCAGACCATCTTAATGATGATATTAAAGCAGGTATTCAGTCACAAGTACTGATTCTTACAGATGGTACGAATGTAATTATAGGCAACAATATTTATGCGGGTGCAGCTTCTATTGTACAATCTGTATCAGCAGGAGCCTCTATTCAAGTACTTGAAGGAAAAGGTGAGATGCTTGAAGATATGGCAAATAATACGGCACTGACCTTTGGATTTGAGGAAAGAATGCTATATGACTCTAAGATGACTTATATGAATTATCTTATTTATGGTGTCATGACTGTTTTTCTCCAACAACTTATGCTTTCAAGTATGGCAACGATGCTTTCAAGAAATCCAGAAGAGGTTGCAAAAGAGCATACATTGGCTCAGATTGCTGCTAAAATAACCTTATCAGGGGGAATCCTTATTACCTCGGCAAGTTTCTCAGTTTTTCTCATTCACAAAAAGTTTAACTTAATTTATAATGGAAGTATATTTGTAGCGTTACTTATGAGTATTCTATTTGCTATAGCTATTAGTGTACCAGGGATTTTGCTATTTAGTGTAACTAAGAAGAAAACAAGATTTACCCAAGTTGCTTATATGCTTTCACTACCTACTTTTTTAACTTGTGGTTATGTATGGCCTGTAGATCAGATGCCACCTTTACTTGCAAATATTGTAAGGGTCATATGGCCCCTTATGAACTATTCAAGAGCATTTGATGAGGTCATGATTAAAGGGTTGCCATTAGATGTAGTAAAAGGCAATATATTAGGTTTACTACTTTATATTATGGTGGGTATGCCTCTTGCCATTTATGTCTTTAAGAAAAGTTTTAATAGTGATTTAGCTACAAGCGTAGCTAGAGATATACCAGCTACAGGGGAAATCAATATGTAAAAAGGAACTGATTAACAATGGGGAAAATTAAGGAGAAACAACAATATAAAAGACAAATGCTTCTCGAAACGGCGTTTCATTTATTTACATCTAAAGGCATTAATGAAACAACGATACAAGATATTGCAAGAGAAGCAGGTGTAGCAAAAGGCACATTTTATTTATATTTTAAAGATAAATATGACCTAATTGAAAAACTCAGGGCTAGAAAAGCAGCTAAACTATTTGAAGATGCCGTGCGTTTTAGCAGAAATCAGGAATATGCAAACTTCACAGAGCAGTTTTTAATCATTGTGGATTATATTATAGATGAACTAACAGAAAATAGAGACCTACTAAAGTTTATTTATAAGAATCTATCCATGGGAGGTATTAACATTCGGTTAGAGGGTGAAGAGGAGACCTATTCACCAGTATCTATTTTTGAAATGTTTGAACAAAGAGCATTAGAAGACCAGCTTATTTTGGAAAATCCCAAAGCAATATTTTTTATGATTATTGAATTAGTAGGTTCAACATGCTACACATCCATTCTTCTTAATGTTCCTTTACCTATAGAAGAATATAAGCCCCATCTTTATGCGGCTATTAAAAAGCTATTATGTTAGCAGGTATTATAACTTAATAAAAGATAAAATGTATAAAAGGACTTTAAGGTATGAATCAAAATACTTTAAGGTTCTTTTAAGCATTTTCATTATATAGTAAAGGATGGAAAAGATAGATGAATAAGGTGTGGGGACATTTTAAGACAATTACAAAACATAGACATCAAGTGATTTACCATTGTTATAAGGCAGGAATCTTTTGGCAAGGTTGTAAACATGACCTTTCTAAGTATTCACCTACAGAATTTTGGGTGGGTGTTAAGTATTATAGTGGAGATAGAAGCCCGAATGAAGGGGAGCGAGAACACTATGGATATTCTAGGGCATGGATGCATCATAAGGGAAGAAATAAGCATCACTTTGAATATTGGACAGATTATCATCCTGTTACGAGAGAAATACAGCCTATAAAAATGCCTATGAATTATGTCATAGAAATGTTTTGTGACCGTGTAGCAGCAAGTAAAATTTATTTGGGTAAAAGGTATACAGACAAAGAACCACTAGCTTATTTTATGAAAGGAAAAAATAGTAGGGTGATTCATCCAGAAACATCAGCGTGTATAGAGAAACTCTTAGTGATGTTAGCCCAAAAGGGAGAAGAAGCAACCTTTGACTATATTAAGAAGTATGGGAGAGATTAGAAGATGAATGAGTTTAAGAAAGAGATTCTTTTTAAAGATAAGAGTCACGAGGAGGCTTATCAGAATTTTATAGAGGAAATGTATTTATCAGAGGAAGAGTTGTATCATCCTTCATCACTTTTAAAGAGACAGCAGGGGTTTGTTTATTTATTAGCCCTTTATCAGGAAGCATATAAGCAGTATGAGGGAGAGGCGTTTTACATAGAAGCAGGGGAAGAACTTTCATTAGGGGGACCTACTTATTTATTAGAAGAGAAGATAGGGCAAAGTAATTATCCTCATGAGAAAATGCTATTTTTAGCAAGTAGTATTCTAAAAGGAGAAGAGATAGACTATGCGCTATGTTTGATAGAGGATCAGGTGTATCTTAAACAAGCTTTAGAGATTGCAGGTATTAGAGATTGAAAGAGAGAAAACATTTATTTCAGTGAAAGATATCAAATTATTTGAAAAATAATAGACATTTTTGGTATTTACTTTAGGTGATTTTATGATAAGATAGTAAATACAGAGCAGGGTAAAGTATTGAGCGTTAAGTTCTATTGTTACGGAATGTTGAACATAGCCGAAGGCCAAATACGGTCGCGATTCAATACTTGCATTCACTGCAATATTATTATTGTTGAATAGACATAATAAAATTGTTTTGAACACCAAGCTCCTTATTAAAATTTAAGGAGGTTTTTTTATGCAACAAAACTCTATTTTATTACTTCTTATTCTTTTA
>JAHLFQ010000256.1 GCA_018883705.1 Candidatus Cellulosilyticum pullistercoris | reverse complement strand
TGGAAAGTGATAAAAAAATCTCCTTTTGTTATAATAGATACGGTTTTGCCGGCCAAATCTAAAACAAAAGGAGATATCCAAATGGATGAAAATAGTTTAGCACATACAAAATGGGATTGCAAATATCATATAGTATTTGCACCAAAATTTAGAAGACAAGAAATCTAGGGGGCAAAGAAGAAAGAAATAGGAAAAATATTGAGATTACTATGTGAAAGATATGAAGTACAAATTATAGAAGCAAATGCTTGTAAAGATCATATACATATGTTAGTTTCTATACCACCCAAGATGAGTGTTTCAAGATTTATGGGAATATTAAAGGGTAAAAGTAGTTTAATGATATTTGAGAAGTTTGGAAATCTTAAATATAAATACGGAAATAGACATTTTTGGTGTAGAGGTTATTATGTAAGTACAGTAGACCGAAATAAACAAGCTATAGAAAGATATATAAAAAATCAACTGCATGAAGACATGATAACAGACCAGATAAGTTTGAAAGAATATATAGACCCTTTTAAGGGTAGCAAGTAAAGATTTTCATACGGCTGGCAGAATCACATATGTGCCTTGAGACACTGTTAGTAACAATGCTCTTCTAGGGCAAACGTAAAAAAACACCAGCTAAGCTGGTGGATTCTTATTGTTGTAATAGATAGGTGTTAGATAGTAGTAATTGAGTAAAAATAATGAATATTAATATTGCAGAAAAATTACAAATAAATTACAAAATTCAATTCCCTATTGATTTGTTGAATAAAATGAAATATATTAAATATGTGAAAAAAATAAAAATTATTTTAAATGACGAATAAAGAGGGGGATTTATAAATGAAATTACGTCAAAAATTAGCTATGGTATTAGCTGCAGCTATGGTAGTAACATCTGTACCAGTTGTAACTATGGCTGATACATCAAACAGTTTACGTAATACTGTAAAAGTACGTGACGGAAGTAAAATGGGATTCGGTACAACAGGAGATGTTATCCTTAATGTTGGAACAGACGAACAAACAACAGTAACAGCATATACAATCAATGAATCAAAAAATGCTGAATATGAAAAACGTTATATTCCAAACTTAGAATTATATCCAAAAGATGATTATGACCTAGGTGAAACAGTAGAAACTTTCTTCGTTGAATTAGAAGATGGCGAATTCTCATATGAAGCTTACTTAGCAGCAGTTCAAGGATTAGATGGTGAAACATTTGAAAAGGTTACAGATCTTGGTGGATCTAAACTTTATAAAGATGGTGACTATATTTACGATGGCGATTATGATGGAGCAAAACCTAGTGTTGCAATTAAGGGTGAAAAGTTAGTGTTCAAGAATGCTAAAGGTGGTACAGCAACAATGACTATCACTGGTAGCAAACAAATGAGAGTTGACCTTAAAGGCGAATGGGTTACATCAAATAAATCACAAGCTGCTACACCAATCATTGTTCCTTTATTTGTAAATGCAAAAGGTTCACAAGTAAAAGTTAAAGTAGATGGTGCAGATTCATTTGTATCAAGTGGTACTTATTCAGTAGGTTATGAAAATGAAGATGGTAAAGAATTATCAGTAGCAGTTGATGATGCTAAAACAGCTATTACAGTTGATGGTGGAGAAATTTCTAAATTAATTTTAACAGAAGAAGTACTTAGTGCAATTGTAGATTCAAAGAACCGTCAAATTAAACTTGAATTACCAGGAAGTTCTGACCTTGCATTCTCTACAAGAGGTATCAAAGCAACAGGTAAAAGAGGTTTCTATGGTAAGGAAGCAGATTTAATAGCTGAATATGGTACAAGTGGCCGTAATAATACAACTGATAAACAAATTCTTATCATTACATTACCAGAATGGGAAGATAATACAGCTCGTGGAGTTATTGAATTAACAGGTATTAAAGTAATCCCTACAGGTAAAGTAGCATCTGAAGGTGATGTAAATGTTACAATTTCAGCAAATGATGATGACGATTTCATCAAAGAAAAAGATTATGTAGTAGGTGTTGTTAAAGAATATGGTATTTCTATGACATGTGAAAAACCAGCTACAATCAAAGCAGGTAGAAGTGCTATCGTTAACAAATATTCTGCTAAATTCGTTCTTGAAGAAAATGTAAAAGATAGTCTTGTAGATGACAGAGCAATCACATTTACATTAGAAAATGGTTACATCATTGGAGCACTTGATATTGTAGGTGCAACCGATGACCATATCTCTGCTAAATCAGATGCATACTATAATCGTGCATTCAACGCAGTTAAACAACTTCTTAAAGATGAGAAAATCAAATGTAAAGGAGATGCTAAAAAATACACATTAAAGAGTGTAGAAGTAAATGCAAAAGGTCAAGTAATTGGATTTACACTTGATGATTTAGAAGAAGTTAAAGTAAGTGATAAAGATAAACTTGAAATCACAATCCCAGTTGCTGCATCACTTCAAGCAACAGGAGAAGTAAAAGTAGTTGCTTCTGGTCGTGCACTTGCTGAAATGGGTGAAGAAGAAGAACTTAGCTGTAAAGTTGCTGATATCGTATCTCCTATTACAGTAGATGTTGAAGCAGCTGAACTTAAAGTAGGTCTTCAAACTCAAGATACTGGTAAAATTGTAATCAAAGAAACAGATAAAGATATGTTCACAAAAGGTACAATTGTACTTTACACAGGTGAAACATACGATATCAGATTCGAAAAAACTCCAAAAGTAGAAGCTACAGGTATCAAAGTAAGTGATGTAACACTTTCTTCTAATAAAAAATTACTTTACATTGAAGTAGAAAAAACAAGTAAAGAAGCTGGTAGCATCTCTATTACAGATCTTGCTTTCACAACAGATCGTACAGTTCCAGAAGGTGCATTTGACTTAAAATTATGGGGCGATGCTTTAACAGATGAAGCAGTTAAAGAATACAAAGACTCATTATATGATAATTATGTAGTAGAAGATTTTATTAAAATCACTACACCAAATACAGAAGATCTCAAAACAGGTGCTCTTAAAGCTGTAACTTCTACATTCACAATCGGTTCTACAACATACACTGTTGATGGTGTAGCAAATACAATGGATGCTCCTGCATACTTAAAAGATAACCGTACTATGGTGCCAGTAAGATACTTAGCTTACGCATTTGGTCTTGATACATCAAACGTATTATATGGTAACTCTACAGCTACAATCGTTGCTGGAGAAAAAATTATCCAAGTTACAGTGGGTAGCGATATCATGACTGTAAATGGGGCACAAATTAAAATGGATACAAAAGCTGAACTTGTAAATGGTAGAGCTTATGTTCCAATGAAATTTATTGCAGCTGCATTAGGTATTACAGCTTCTTGGGATTCAGCATCTCAAACAGCTACATTCTCTAACAAAAACTAATTTTATTAGTTGATAATAGAAATGACAAAGAAAAAAGCATTTAGGGTATTTTCCTAAATGCTTTTTTTTTAAAATTTTCTTTATATGCAAAGGTGATAGTTGTATAATGATATAGATTGTCTTAGAAGTACGAGAGAGTAATTAACGACTTTTTATAGAATAATACAATATTCGATGATATACTAATAGAGATATAAAATATGAAAAATAGTGTAAAAAATAATAAGTGAGGGAGCATATATGACGAGTAATCTATCGAAGCAAGAAAAGCTAGCAAAGCAGGAAGCACTAGCAAATAAAATAATGATGATACCTATTGTCTTACTATTAGCTATAGTACCGCTCATTATAAGAGTATTAGTAGTGTATCCGACGGATGCAGTAGCAGATGTATTAAATACAAATATGGTCATAGATTCATTTTCTAATTATAAAGCAACAGCTATCATT
>JAHLFQ010000255.1 GCA_018883705.1 Candidatus Cellulosilyticum pullistercoris | reverse complement strand
ACATATAGATGATGAGGTGAAGCAAGTAGAAGTAGAAAATAGTAATGAAGAGTGGCGTTATACTTTTACACTAAAAAATCAGAAAGATATTCATGAGAATTCCTATTATCATTTAGAGATTGTAGGAGGAGAGAATACGCAGCATTTAGATGTACTAAGAAATAGAGGCTATGATCAATTGAAAGCATGGCAGGTCGATGCCAAAGAAACGATCTATTTTAAAGGCTTCATCTTAGGCAATTTAAGTAAAGAAGAAAGAAGCCAAATGAAAGACCAACTACTACAAAATTTAGATGCCAAAGAAACAAATTATTATGAAGATGACCTTAACGAGACAACGTGTGCATACTATGGTTATACCCCCTATATTAAAGAGTATGTAACGGAGGCAGATGGTCAAAGAACCAATGTACAAATCAGTTTTAAATATAATGAAATACGTCATGAGACAGACATCATTATCGCATTTCCATTTTATAATGATCCTTTCTAAAAGAACTATCACCTTATTTAAACTTTAAATTTATCGTTTATGTTCATACTCTTAAGTTTTACTCATATATATAGAATATACGATGTTGGACAAGGGGGAATAAGGTATGAAAAAGTTTATCCAGATGATGATATGCGTAGGTAGCAGTATGTTTTTGCTACCTATTTTTATTGTATATATAAGCGGTGTAGAGGTAGGGCATGTGGGAGAGATAAATTCTGCCTCTCAAACACAGGTTAAGAAGGAAGAAGATATTATTGATGAAGAGATCTTAGTGGGTATTTTAGCTAAGGAAATTCCATATACCTATGAATTAGAGGCCATTAAGACACAAGCTGTTTTAATAAGATCTTATATGGCGAGACGAATTTTAGGTATACAAAATAAGGGAGCGATTGTAGGTTATACCGTAGATGAGATGAAGCAAGTTTGGGGAGAAGAGCGCTACCAAAGCATTTATAATGTCTATAAGGAAGCGATAGAGGCAACTAGAGGAGAAATTATTTTATACGATAATCAACCAATCGAGGCATTGTACCATGAAGCGAGTAGTGGAAGAACAAGAGATGCAAAGAGTGTTTATAAGATAGAGATTCCTTATCTAAAAGGCGTAGAAAGTCCTGTAGATAAGATAAGTAAACAAGCTAAATATACAAAAGAAGAAATAGTTCGTCTTATGAAAGAGAAATATCCTAATCTAATAGCAAGTGCGGATGCCTTAGAAAAGCAAATTCAGATTGTGTCAAAAGATGAGGCAGGCTATGTAGGTGTTATTCAAATTGGAAATATTACATTAACAGGAGAAGAAATAAAAAATATGCTTGAGTTGCCATCCTGTGCTTTTAAAATTTATAACTCTGAGGAAAGTCTAATCTTTGACGTAAAAGGAGTTGGAACGGGGGTTGGCCTTAGTCAGAACGGTGCGAATGAATTAGCTAAGCAAGGCATGGGTTATGAAGATATTATTAAATATTATTATACAGATGTTACTATTGAAAAGTACGAAGTACAAAAGTAAATAAAAAATAAACCCGTGGAATAATAAAAAAATTTAAAATGATTGAATAATAAAAAATATCTCTGGCGATAATTAGGATGTCGGAGGTGTAAAAAATGAAAAAAATAACAAATTTCTTGAAAAATCACAGTTTTTATTTAGCTATTGGAGTTATCTGTATAGGTGCGCTTGCTGCTATTTTTATCATGCCAAATAAGGATGGTAATGTTAAGAATGAAGCCAATCCATATGCAAAAAATGAGATCACAGATGCAACTGATTTAAGCGAACTACCTAAGGAAGGTGTCATCATTGTAGATGAAGATGACTTAGATCAAACAGATGCAACCAGTGAGATAACTGGAGAAGAAGAGCTTTCTGAACCAGTTATAAACGAAGAGAATGCAGAAGTAGAAAAGTCAGCTATAACATCTGAAAATAATACAGATGATGTAACAGCAGAGGTTACTCCAGAAACTTTTGATTCAACAACAGCATCTATTACAAGTGAACCTTTCTTTGCAGATGGAGATACATTTGCATGGCCAGTTGAAGGTAGCGTCGTTGTACCTTATACAGATGAAAGTACAAAACACTGGTTTAGTGAATCACTTAATCAAACAATGCGTACTTTTGGTATTTGTATAAGTGCTGAAGAAGGTACAGAAGTAAAAGCCATAGCAAAAGGAACAGTTACTGAGATTGTAGAAGATTCTTCTACTTATCTTGATTCTAGTATGCCTTATGTAGGAAAACTTATGGTGATTGACCATGGTAATGGCTATGTCAGTATGTATGGTTTCCAAAATGGAACAGTGAATGAAGATCTTGTTGGACAAGTTGTAAATACTGGTGATGTATTAGGAACAGTTGGTAGTCCAAAGGGAGCTTTCATTAGTTTAGGCGATAACATTTACTTACAAGTTATGCATAATGATAAAGTCATTAATCCACTTAACTATCTAGATCTTAGTGATCAAGCTGTAAAAGAAGATAGTGTAGATATTGGCTTTGCTGAATAAGAAAGTAATGATTAAAAAGGAGTGCATACGAAGGGGTATAGCACTCCTTTTGTGTACATAGGGTAGATAGCAAAAAGAATCTTGTCCAAACCTGTCTACTTAAATGATAGAGATACAAAAATTATCCTTAAAACAGTAAGTTGTATAAATTTATAGACAAAAACTTCATCAATTTGTAATAAGTAGGAAGGGCCTCGCATAAGATAAAATCAAGAGTCGTATTAAGGGGGGCCTTTTCTTGAAAGCATATATAGAAGAAAGAGCCGTAGAAGCTGCAAAGTTTATCATTAGTTCCAAAGCTACTGTTAGAGAAACTGCTAAAAAATTCGGTATTAGTAAAAGTACAGTGCATAAAGATGTAACAGAGAGACTCGAGAAGATAAATCCTAAACTGGCTCATGAAGCAAGAAAAGTGTTAGAGCTTAATAAAGCTGAAAGACACCTAAGGGGCGGGCTGGCAACCAAAGAAAAGTATTCACATTTAATCAAATAATGAAAAGAGAAGGTATTAAAAAGTAGCTGTAAAGCATTTTTTAGTACCTTCTAATTATTTTCAGTTTTTTGTGAAAAGAAAGGTATTTAATGTTATAATATGATAAAATGGGCGAAAATAATTTGTACAAAGGAGAATCTACATGTTTGGAATGGGAACGGATATAGGAATTGATTTGGGAACTGCCTACGTTCTAGTCTATGTAAAAGGTAAGGGAATCGTATTAAGAGAGCCTTCAATCGTTGCAGTTAAGGAGAGAACAGGAGAAGTTATTGCAGTAGGAGAAGAGGCTAGAAAGATGGTCGGAAGAACACCTGCCAATATTGTAACCATTAAACCACTTAAGCAAGGGGTAATCTCTGATTATGATGCAACAGAGCAAATGCTTAAGTATTTTATTCATAAAGCAATAGGCTATAGACTTATTAAACCATGTATCGGGGTATGTGTACCAAGTGGTATAACTGAAGTTGAAAGAAGGGCTGTAGAAGATGCCACAAGGTTAGCTGGAGCAAGATATGTAGAAACGATAGAAGAACCTATTGCAGCTGCTATTGGAGCAGGGATTGATATTTCACGTCCTTGCGGTAGCATGATTGTAGATATAGGTGGCGGAACGACTGATATTGCAGTCATTTCACTTGGGGGCGCTGTTGTGAAAAAGTCTATAAAAGTTGCGGGAGATAACTTTGATGAGACCATTATTAAGTATATGAGAAAGAAATACAGTATGCTTATTGGTGAAAGAACAGCAGAAGAAATAAAAATTAATGTAGGAAGTGTACTTAAAAGAGAGATTCCTGCCGAAATAGAAATTAGGGGACGTAACTTAGTATCCGGTCTACCTAAAAATATTGTGGTGACATCTGAAGAAATAAAAGAGGCTTTAGAAGAACCAATCACTAGTATTATTGAAGGGATTAAGGCCGTACTAGAAATAACGCCGCCAGAACTTGCATCTGATATTTCTGATAGAGGCATTGTATTAACGGGTGGAGGAAGTCTCATTTATGGGTTAGATCAGTTAATTACCCTTGAGACTGGGATTAATACAGTAATAGCAGACGACGCTATATCAAGCGTTGCTACTGGTACAGGTGAATGGGTGGAATATAGATACGCAAGAAGTCATAAAAAGAAATAAAGAGGTGAAAAAATGGTAAAAGGACTGTATACAGCAGCAATGGGTATGAATGTACAAGCAAAGCGGCTAGAAATGATTTCAAATGATTTAGCCAATACAGATACGACAGGTTATAAAAAAGATGTTGCAGTCGTTTCTTCTTTTAAAGAAGAGTACATAAAAAGATTAAATGATACAGAGAACTTTGTACCTAATAATGGGGTTATTGGTAAGATAACTTATGGCGCTAAAGTTGATGAGGTATATACAGATTTTACTCAAGGTTCAGTGATTTCTACAGGTCTAGAAACAGATATGGCCCTTCAGGGAAGTGGTTTCTTTACAGTACAGACACCTAATGGAGTAGCCTACACAAGAGATGGTAATTTTTCTATTAATCAATATGGGACCCTTGTAACTAAAGAAGGTTATGAAGTAATGGGACAAGATGGACCTATTGAGTTAGGGGAAGACTATTTTACATTAGGTAATAAGCTTGTTGTACAAAACAATGGAGATGTTTATGTTGGTGCAGATTACATAGATACATTAGATATTGCTAATTTTGATGATACAAAAACACTTACCAAAATGAATGATAATTTATTTACCGCCACAGGAGAAAGAAGCGAATTTACAGGTAGCATTATTCAAAGTTTTTTAGAAACTGCTAATGTGAATCCCGTTTCAGCAATGGTGGATATGATTACAGTAGCTAGAGCCTATGAAACCAATCAAAAAATGATACAAACACAAGATAGTATACTAGGTAAAGCTGTAAACGAACTAGGTAGAGCATAAGGGGGATAAATCATGGTTAGAGCATTATATACAGCGGCATCAGGAATGACTGCACAACAATTAAATGTAGATACAATATCTAATAATCTTGCAAATGTTAATACAATAGGGTATAAGAAAGAAACAACCAATTTTAAAAGTTTACTTTATACAAATTTAAGAGGACCTGAAGAAGAGACAAGCACAACAACATCTGTTAATCAAGTAGGGCATGGGGTACGTGCTCTTGCTAATTCCAGAAATTATTCATCTGGTACGTTACAACAAACAGACAATCCAACAGATATAGCCATTGTAGGAGAAGGTTTTTTTGCCATTGATAATGATGGAGAAGAATTTTATACAAGAGATGGTAGCTTTAGATTTTCTATGATTGAAGATGAGGGAAGCTATGCACTTGTTACTTCAGATGGTTATCCTGTGCTTTCAACAGAAGATGAGTCTATTCTAATTGGAAGTGAAGTTGCAATAGATGACCTTGTGATTGGACAAGATGGCAATGTTTATTATTTAGATGAAGAAGGCGTTCGAATGGATGTGGCTCAAATTAAAATTGTTCAGTTTGCAAATCGTGCAGGATTAGAAGCAACAGGAAGCAACTTATATCAAGCAACTCCAGCTTCAGGAGAGCCTTTATTAGAAGCAGATGAAGATACACTTAGTAAAAGCATTATTCGTACAGGTTATTTAGAAGGCAGTAATGTGGAGATTGCAGAAGAAATGGTTAATTTAATTATTGCCCAAAGAGCTTATGAAATTAATTCAACAGCTATTAAAACCGCAGATGATATGATGCAACAAGCTAATCAGCTAAAAAGCTAATCAGCCTACATAAAGATTGAGTATAAAGCTACTAAGAGGAGGAATAAAAAGATGGAGATATCAAATGTATCATCTTTACTTAGTATAGGGCAGGATTTAGCAGAAAGTACAACTAAGGTAACAGGAGAAGACTTTAAAAGTGCTTTAGAGAAAGCTGTTCAAAATAGTGATGATGAAAAGCTAAAAGCATCGTGTGATGAAATAGAAGCTTATATGCTTAGTATGATGTTTAAACAAATGAAAGAATGTATGCTTTCAGATGATGATGAAGAAGGGCTAATTCCTAAAGGAGATTATACAAGTACCTTTGAAAATACCATGATTGATACCCTAGCGGAGAAGATGGTAGAAGCAGGTGGCTTAGGTCTTTCTGATGTGATGTATAAGCAAATAAAAAATACTTATGGAGCCCAAATGCAAATGAGTACTGAGCAGCAAGCTGTATCAGATACCAGTACACTAATTAATAAAGAAGTCTAAAAATACATAAGTTGACAAGAATAATAGGTGTTGTTATAATAAGTAAAAATTAAATATAAATTCTTATCCAGAGAGGTGGAGGGACAGGGCCCAATGAAACCCGGCAACCTAGCAGTATACTAAGGTGCCAATTCCCACGTATTTTTCATACGTAAGATGAG
>JAHLFQ010000254.1 GCA_018883705.1 Candidatus Cellulosilyticum pullistercoris | reverse complement strand
AGCTGCCAAGCAGGGCTTAAGAATCCAGTGATTTAAATCGATGTGAAGATCAACAAAATTAAGCACATAAAAAAGAAGATTACAACAAACAAAACCAGATTGAAGAAGCATGGCGAGTACAAAGCCGATGATTCCTTTTTTGGGAACGATAAGTGTAATAATAGCAATACAAATGAGTGAGCCTATAATATTCGTTTTAAAGGTTTGTTTTTGCATACCAAGGCCATTCATAGTACCGGTTAAAATGTTTTGTAAATATAAAAATGGACAAATAATGGCAAGCCATTTAAGGAGTAAGCCGACATCTTTTAGCCCGTAACAAGTAAGGGCAATTTCTTCTGGAAAAGTAAGGAAAAGAGCAGTTGAGCCAATACCAATTAATGCTGAAAACTGAATAGCGCGTCCTATGGTTTTTTGAAGAAGTGGCCTATTATTCATAGCTACTGCTTCAGAAATAGCAGGTACAAGAGCAGTGGCTAAGGAAGAAGTTACCATTGAAGGAAAGAATAAAAGTGGAAGTGCCATACCACTAAATTTTCCATAGAGGCCAAGTGCTTCATGTGAGGTTAAACCATACTTTTGAAGATTTAAAGGGATTAAGATGTTTTCAAAAGATGAAAGCCCAGAGGTTAGAAATCGGTTAGCTGTAATAGGAATAGAAAGTGACAGAAGTTGATTAAAGGTATGTTTACGTTGTAAGGTGACAGGTGTAAGCTTAACTTTCCTTTTCTTGAGTTTATAAGCAATAAAGGACATAATGAAAGAAAAGATTTCTCCTGCACACATACCAATGACACCTAATGCACAAATATATTCTGTACCCATAGGAACAAGAAGATGAGCCAGTAAATAAATAGCGGTCATCCTTGCTACTTGTTCTACAATTTGAGCAAGGGCGGTAACAGACATTTGCTGATGACCTTGGAAATATCCTCTTAAACAACAGGCTGTCGACATAAAAGGTACACAACAAGCGAGTATCCTTAAAGAAAGTTCTGTAACAGGTTCATGAATATAATATTTTGCAATAAATGGTGCGAAAATAAAAAGTAAGATAGAAAGTAAGAAACTAAGAGGTAAAGAAATGAGTAGAGAAACTCTTAAGATATGTACAGCATTACCTTCTTCGCCTTTTGATACTTCAGCAGCAATCATTTTTGCAATAGATAAGGCAATACCTGCAGATGAGGCAGCCCATAATAGCATATAAATAGGGAAGAGAAGTTGATAAAGACCCATTCCTTCAGGTCCCATTACTTGAGATTGATAAATACGAAAGCCAAATCCAAGTAAACGGGTAATAAGGCTTGCAAAGGTTAAGACAAGAGTGCCAGTGATTAATGATTTTTTGCTCATAAGAAGCTCCTTTCATCATTTCATTAAACTAGAATAAGGCTTGTATAATAGTAATTAGTACAATTTATGAGACAAGTCATGAAAATATGTAAGTATTCTTAATTTATGGGAAAGATTTTAGAATGAGATTGAGGAAGCAGCGAGAATTATATATAATAATAGAGGGGATTTTAAGTGGAGGTGAGTTACTAAGTGGAGATGCAACAAGATTGGAAGCGTATGTTGCTTCCTTATACACAAGCAGTTGAAGAGCTTAAAGTAAAGTTTAAAAGTATTCGAAAAGAATTTATTGCAATGGACGAATATTCACCTATAGAATTTGTTACAGGGCGTGTAAAAAAGATTTCAAGTATTTTAGAGAAAGCTGAGAAGAAAAGTATACCCCTTGACCAGGTAGAAGAAAAAATGGAAGACATAGCAGGTATTCGTATCATGTGTCAGTTTGTTGAAGATATCTATAAAGTAATTGATATTATTAAAGCTAGAGATCGTAAAGATTTGATAGTGATTGAGGAAAGAGATTACATTACTAATATGAAAAGTAGTGGTTATAGAAGTTACCATATGATTATTAAATATCCGGTACAAACAGGGCATGGAGAAAAGTGGATTTTTGCAGAAATACAAATTCGAACATTAGCTATGAATTTTTGGGCCACAATTGAACATTCCCTGCGATATAAATATAAGCAAAACATGCCGGGGCATATTCAAGAAAGACTGAACAAGGCTGCAGAAGCAGCTTTTCTTTTGGATCAAGAGATGGCAGAGATTCGCGAAGAGGTTTTAAAATGCCAAGAATCTTTTCAAGAGGAATCTAATCTTATAGGTGATATTTTTAGTTCTATTCAAGCCATGGGCAATACTAAAAATAAAAAAGATATGAATGAAATCTATGAAATTTTTTGGTCATTATGGGAAAAAGGAGATATGAGACAACTAAAAGAATTTAGTAAAGATCTCATGAGAAATGGCTAAAGATAAATATGGGGAGGCGTAAAAAGTGCCAATTAAAGTACCAAACACATTACCTGCAATAGAAATATTGCAAAAAGAGAATATTTTTGTAATGGATGAGACAAGAGCTATATCACAAGATATTAGGGAACTTAAAATTGCTATTTTAAACCTAATGCCAGTGAAGCAAGAAACAGAAGTGCAGCTTTTAAGGCTTTTAAGTAACACCCCCTTACAGATGGATGTGACACTAGTAAGGCCTTTATCTCATGAAAGCAAAAATACATCAAAGGAATATTTAAGAACATTCTATAAAACCTTCCAAGAAATTAAGGAACAAAATTATGATGGAATGATTATTACTGGTGCACCAGTAGAACAAATGCCCTTTGAAGAAGTGAATTATTGGGATGAACTTATAGAGATTATGGAATGGAGTAAAAAGCATGTGACATCGACTTTTCATATTTGTTGGGGAGCACAAGCTGGCTTATATTATCATTACGGTATTCCGAAGTATTCCTTAAAGGAAAAGCAGTTTGGGATTTTTGAACATATTGAAGTAGAAAACGAAAAGTTGTTACAAGGATTAGATGATTACATTAATATTCCACATTCTAGACATAGCGAAGTAAGAAGAGAAGATATTGAAGCATGCAAGGCACTTAAATTGTTACTTTACTCTGAGGAAGCTGGAGTAGGACTTGTCATATCTCAAGATGGTAAGCAAGTTTTTATGACAGGGCATGGAGAATATGATCCACTTACGTTGGATCAGGAATATAAAAGAGATTTAGAAAAAGAATTACCTATTTCAATGCCAAAACATTATTATAAAAATAATAAAATGGAGGAAGGTGTTGAAGTACGTTGGCGTTCTCATATGTATGCGATTTTTTCAAATTGGCTTAACTATTATGTGTATCAAGTAACACCGTATAATTTAGATGAAATGCGATAAAACTAAGAGAACAAGCGAAAGAAAAAGTTCGTGTTGTTATAAAATTTGTAAGTTGATATAATAGAATATACAAATCAAAGGAGCTGATTAAATGAAAAATAGAATGAAAGACTTTCCACTTACTGTAGAAGAAGTAAGAGCTCTTATTAAAAGAGAAGATTCAAAAAGATGCGTATGGTTTGTAATAGGTGCAAGTGTTATTGCGGTACTTATTGCACTTATTATTTGGATTGCTAACAAGAGAGAAAAAGATTTAGAAGAGCACTATGAATATTTTGATGATGATTTTGATGAATTAGATGAGAATTTTGATGAATTTGATGAAAGCATCTATGATGATGAGGATGAAGAACAAATCGAGTATGTTAAAATTAAAGATTTTATCAATGATGAAGAAGTAGCTACGGAAGAAGTAGAAGAAGTAGCAGAGGAAGAAAAATAACAAAATCATAATAGGACAGAATAAAGTAGACACAAAGGAGGAGGGCCTTGTGTCTATTTTATTCTGTATAGGAGAAAAATTTTTGTATGCAAGTAGGAGGACAGTTAGATGAAAAAAGTAATTATTGCGGAAAAACCTTCTGTAGCCAAAAATATAGCTGATGCCTTTGGAATTAGATCAAGACAGGATGGATACTTTGAAGGTGAAGAGTACTTAATTACTTGGGCTTTTGGGCATCTGTTGCAACTTTATGACGCAAAAGATTATGATGAGAATATGAAAAGCTGGCGTTTAGAAAAATTCCCTTTTATACCAGAAACCTTTAAGTATAAGGTAAAATCAGATGGTAAAAATAAAGCAATTGTAGATCAAGGGGCACAGAAACAAATTAAAACGATTAAGTCCTTAATCGCAAGAGAAGATGTAGAGGCAATTATTTCTGCAACAGATTATGATCGTGAGGGTCAGGTCATTGCAGATGAAATTTTTTTATATCTTAAGCAAGGTAAGCCTATTTATCGTATCTTATTAAATGAGTGGACCCCGGAGGAAGTAAAGAAAGGGATGCAACAGTTAAGACCTAATGAAGAAATGCAGTCTCTTCAAGATGCTGGGATGGGAAGACAGTGGGCAGATTGGATGATAGGGATTAATCTTACTTCTGTCGCAACAGTTAAGTATGCAAGTGGAGAGAAAAAGCTTCTTAACATAGGTCGTGTCCTACTTCCTACATTGAAAATCGTATATGATCGTGACAAGGAGATTGAGAGTTTTAAAAGTTCTACTTATCATAAGCTAGTAGCTGATTTCAGAACATCAAAGAATGAAGTTTTTGAAGGAACTTATCATGAAACAAATGCAGAAGGTAAACTAAGTGAAAAGTTTGAAGATAAAGTAGTCCTTGAAAATATTGAAGCACTCATTAAGGGGAAACAGGGAAGGATTATAGAAAAACAAGTAGAGATGAAAAAGGAATATGCGCCGCTCCTATTTAACTTATCAAACCTACAAGGATATGTAACCAGTAAATATAAAGGTTGGACATCTGATAAGGTATTAAAGGTGGCTCAGTCTCTTTATGAGAAGAAATATATTACTTACCCAAGAACTGGGAGTATGGCATTAGAGGAAAGTCTAAAAGATCGAACAAAGAAAGTATTAGATACCCTCAAAGTAGGACTTCCTTATGAAAATCAAATTAAATTTGCTACTCATAAACGAATTTTTGATAATGCAAAAGTAGAAAGTCATAGTGCCATTGTACCTACCTATATAAAGCCGAAAAATTTATCAGCAGATGAAAGTATTGTTTATGAAGCAGTTAAAAATCGCTTTATCATGCAATTTATGCCAATTGCTGAATATGAAGAAACAAAGCTGACTACTAAAATTGAAGAAGTTAATCTTAAAGGTGTGTTTATTTCTAAAGGAAAGGTGCAACTTGTAGAAGGTTGGAAGATAGTAGAAAAAATAGACAATAAGGATACCGTTTTACCACAAATAATAGAAAATGAAATAGTGGATGTTGCAAAGTTAGCGATTCATGCGATTACTAGAAAACCTCCTAAGCTGCATACAGAAAAGACGCTTTTAAAAATTATGGAAACCTGTGGTAAGGCTTTTAAGGAGGAAGGAGAAGAGACATCCGAAGAGATGATGGCTTCTATTCTAAGTGGATTTAGTATTGGGACCCCAGCTACTAGGGCAGAAACCATTAAGAAGCTTAAAGATACAGGCTACATTATGGCTAAAGGGAAAAGTCTAACATGTACAGACTTAGGAAGGAAGCTTGTAGAAAACTTTCCTGTAAAAGAACTTTTTGACCTTGAGTACACGGGACGCTTAGAAAAGACTTTATCAGATATAGAAAAGGGAAAATTTCAAAAAGAAATGTTCCTAGATATGATTAAGAAATTTACAACAGAAGCAGTAGAGATTATCAAACAGGATACCAGTCAGTTTGGAGGAACAATGCCTTCTAGAGAAAGTGTAGGAACATGTCCGTTATGTGGCAATTCTATTATAGAAACAGAGCGTGCATTTGGTTGTAGTAACTGGAAAAGTGGATGTAAGTATACTATTTGGAAGAATGATAAGTATATAGCATCTATAGGTAAAAGTGTTACAAGACGTATGGTTGAGCTACTTCTTGAGAATGGAAAAGTAGGATTTAGAAATCTAAAAAGTAAAAAAGGAACGACTTATGCTGCCTATTTAAAATATGTAAAAGATGAGAAGACAGGTTATTTTAATTGGCAAATGGAATTTATTGATAAGGCATAAAAAGGGTGCTATGTATAGTGATAAATACAATATTACTATGCATAGCACCCTTATTTTTTAACAAAGTTTGATTGCCTGGTACCCATATAACAAGAATATGATGAAAAGATGATATCAAGTTATGTCATATTTAATGTTGAGTAAAAAGTCAGAAAATAATATAGTAATTAATATAAAATCTATTCATAATTTATAAATAATTTAGATGTATACATAAGGGGAATGGGATGGAGAAGAAAAACTATTTTATGATTTTAGCGCTTAAATACAGCTATTTACTTATTGTCTTTGGCATAATGTGTGTCGGTTATAACAGCATCAATGTAAAAGGGATCGACATGATTGCCGGTGCCGTAGACCGGATGCTAGCAGGAGAACATGTTGTGATAACATCTCTATTATCTAAACTAATAGTCATGATTATTCTAGGGACAGTTCTTATCTTTATGAAGCAATGTTTTAATACTTTATATAGTTTATACATTGAGACAGATATGAGAAATATGGCAGTGAGTCATATGGAGGCCCTTGAATATAGCTATTTTGATACTGTGGGGACAGGTAGTATTTTAACTAGATTAACAGCAGATATTAAAG
>JAHLFQ010000253.1 GCA_018883705.1 Candidatus Cellulosilyticum pullistercoris | reverse complement strand
ACGGCGCTTCGCTCTTTCATCTACTGAAGCCGTTAAAAAGATTTTTAGTGTAGCAAAGGGCAATACAACTGTTCCGATATCTCTTCCATCCATAACAACAGACTGTAAACTAGCCATTTCTTGCTGTCTTTTAACAAGTTCACTACGTACTGGGCCATAAGTAGCTACCTTTGACGCTGCTGCTGCCACAATATCTGTTCTGATACTTTGACTCACATTAACATCATTTAGATAGATTTGTTGTCCTTGATCTGATGTTTTAAGAATAATATGCATATCACCTAGTGACTTACATACTGCTTCTTCATCTTGATAATCAATTTGGTTTTGTAAACAGTAGTAGCCTACGCTACGATACATTGCTCCTGTATCAATGTAAATGCACGCAAGATCCTCTGCTATTTTTTTTGCAATGGTACTTTTGCCGGCTCCTGCAGGCCCATCTATAGCAATTGAAAATGTTTTCATTTATTTTTCTGACTCCTTCACTAAATCTGGTCTTAATCGTTTGGCTTCTCTTAAATATTGATGTTTTATATTCTGACGAGATAACCCTTCTTGATCAACTAGTACATCAGCACGAATACATTTTTCTAAAGATCCTACTATATAAAGCTCTTGGAAACACATCAGTGCTGCTTCTGTAATATTGAGCTTTCTAGCTGCTACCGCGGGATAAACAGCATCCAAATCCTTAGTCGCGCTAAAATGTATTTGTATAATCTGTTCTATCTGAAGATGATTCTTTTCAATGATGGCTTTAAGCATCATTTCTGTTGCTTCTAAAATTTCTTCTTTATTGTTATTGGCAACCGTAATAGCACCTCGTATACTGACTAAACTCATTAAATCTCCCCCTCATATTAATCAAATTTTTCTTTTTGTTCATTTGGTAAGCCCCATGATTCGCGGTGAGAATCATCATAAACTTCATATTCTATCCAAATATTTTCAAGTCTTTCTAAGTTAACTGAAATTTCATCTTTTTTACGTAAGCTGATTGCTACAATAATCGCATTAATAATGCTTAAAGGTGCTACTAATGAGTCCACAAATGAGACCATTTCGCTGCTTCCTATAAGGGCATAGTCAGAGTAACTTGCAATAGGTGAAATATAGCTATCTGTAATAGCAATCACACTTGCATTTTTACTTTGTGCGAATTCTAAACACTTCATAACACGTTTTGAATAACGTGGAAAACTAATACCAATGATCACATCTTCTTCATTAACTCGATGAATGGCCTCAAACATCTCACTAATACTGTTGGTATTAACTACTTTTATGTTATCAAAAATAATATTTAAATAAAATCCTAGGAAGCTAGCAAGTCCCGCACAGCTTCTTACCCCTAGTATATAGATTGTTCTAGCCCCAATAATTTTATCAATAGCATGGTTAAACGCTTCTTCATCTATTTGTTCTCTTGTACTACGAATCTTTTCTTCATCCATTTGTAGAACACTCTTAAGAACATGGCTTGTATCAATTCGATCCGTTGTTACTTCTAATCTTTGCATTGCTGTAAGTTTACTTTTTACAAGTTCTTCTAGAGCATCTTGAAATTTCGGATAACCATCGTAACCTAATTCATTTGCAAAGCGCACTACTGTTGATTCACTTACTCCAACAATTGTCCCTAACTTCGCTGCTGTTAAAAACACTGCTTTTTCGTAATGATCCAATATATAATTAGCAATCAACTTTTGACCTTTACTGAGCTTAGGCATGTTCTTTCTAATTCTATGGATCAAGTCATTTTTATTCATTGTATAATCCTTCCTTTGAGCATCTACTCCATAATTTTCATTATCTATTATAACATACTCTTTATCCAAAATGAAATAATGTGCATATTAAAAAGTAGCTCTACTTCTGTTATGAAGTAAGCTACTTTTTAAATATTTATTGCTCATTAAATACACTCTAATGATTGTTATGATTCATCTTTTTGAGATAATTAACTTCCTTAGGGGTAAGTGAGCGATAGGCACCTACTTCTAACTGACCTAACGTTAATTTGCCTACAGAAATCCTTTTAAGTGAAAGGACAGGATAATCCACTGCTTCACACATTCTTCGTACTTGACGATTACGTCCTTCGTGAATAGTTAAATGAAATACAGTTGACTTCTCACTTTGTTTAATGACTTTAAGCTCAGCAGGATATGTTTTTTTACCTTCAAGTACAATCCCTGTTCTTAAAGCATACTTTGCTGCCTCAGATAAGCTACCCTTTACCTTTACTTCATAACATTTATTGACATGGTGCTTAGGATGGGTCAGTTCATAGGTTAAGTTTCCATCATTCGTTAGAAGAAGTAAACCTGATGTATTATAGTCTAGCCTTCCTACTGGGAATACTCGGTGCATCTCATCATGTATCAGGTCTAAGACTGTTTGTCTTTGTTTTTCATCTTGTACAGTAGTGACATAACCTACAGGCTTATTGAGCATGTAATAAACGTACTCTTCTTTTAAAGTCAGTTTATTACCACAAAAACAAACTTCGTCACCTTCCTCTACTTGTGTTCCTAGTGTCCGAATAACTTCACCATTAACAGTCACTTTTCCTTCTAATATATAGGCTTCACATTTTCTTCTTGAAGCAATGCCACAACTGGCTAAATATTTTTGTAATCTCATAAAACCCCTCTTAATTTTTATTTTTTAAGCCATTGCTTAATATAATCCAGTAAGTGTGCTTTATCAATGCTTTCCTCTGCTGTAAGAGGCACTTTAGCTAAAATTACACCATCACAAATAACTTGTAATTCTCCAACGGTTTCACCTTCTTTAATGGGTGCTACCCAATTCGTTGGTAAAACTTTTTTGATATAGACATTTTCTTTTTCTGTTTGAGTCAGTGGCATGACCACTTTATCATTACAACTAAGCTTTACTTCTTTTATTAGAGCTTTATCAATAGGCACCGTAGCCACTTCCTCTTGTGGTTCAATCAGTACGACTTTTTCATAGTTCTTATATCCATAGTTCATCATATTTATAACATCTGTATACTTTTGTGTCTTTCCACGACTACCCCAACCTGCACCTAATGAAGCCGCTACAAGTTGCATATTATTTCTTACAGCTCCTCCCACAAAACAGTGTCCGGCTTTGTTTGTAAAGCCTGTTTTAATCCCATTTGAACCTTCATAAGAGTAAATAAATCGATTCTTATTTTGTAAATCGTGACGTACACTATTTTCTGTAGGTATGGTTGGTATACTGATTAATTCTGTAGTAACAATCTTACGAAATTCAGGATTCTTTAAAGCATAAGCTCCTATTAGTGCCATGTCATATGCACTTGCATAGTGACCTTCTGCATCTAAGCCATTTGGGGTTTTAAATGATGTATGTTCTGCCCCAATAGATTGAGCTTTTTTAGTCATCATCTCACAAAAATGCTCTACACTTCCACCAATATGTTCTGCAATTGCTACTGCTACATCATTATCGGACTGCAACATTAATGCATAAAGTAAATCACCTAGTCGTTGTTTTTCTCCTACTTTCAGATGTAACTTAACAGGAGGTGCACTACTTGCTCTTTTAGATGTTGTTACAATATCATCTAGCTTACCTTCTTCAATTGCTAAAATGCAGGTCATTATCTTTGTTGTACTTGCCATTGGAAGAGGCTCATATGCATTATGCTCATAAAGTACTCTACCACTTTCTTGCTCAATGAGAACTGCCCCTTTTCCTTTAACATTAGGTACACTGCTACTAGCATAAGTTACTTGCGTTAAACATAAAAATAAGGTTACACCAAGAGACAAAATTGTTTTTTTCATTGTTTCACTCCTTGTACTTTGGTCACAATATTATCTCTTTTTACTTTTCCCTTATTCTATGACATTATGCACATCATTTATAATAGGCTTACTATTCATCTATTTCATCTATCTGAACTAACTCAATGCCCTGTTCTTTTTCATGTACATCTTCTTCGTAGTAACTCATCTCTTGTTTTACTTCTTCTTTGAACTTTTCTAGAAGCTCCTCTTTAATTTTAGGCATTTCTTCAAGATTTCTAAAACCAAAGTGACGTAGGAATTCATTGGTTGTCCCAAATAAAATAGGACGCCCAATCACATTAAGTCTACCTACCTCTTCAATGAGGCCATATTCTAAGAGTCTACTGATGACATGTTCACATCTTACACCTCTTATATCCTCAATTTGAGTTCTAGTTATAGGTTGTGAATACGCTACAATAGCCAGTGTTTCAATAAGGGCTTGTGTTAAAATGTTTTTAACTGGCTTTTGACGATACAACTGAATGATTTGTAAATGTTTGGCAGCTGTACACATTTGATAGCCATCATCTACTTCTATCACTTCAATACCACTATTGGTAGCTTGATAGATTTCATTTAAATGACTAATTGCTCTATTAATTGAAGTCAAATCTGTATTACAAATTTCACAGAGCCTTCTTTGTGAAATAATATCTCCTGAATAAAACAGGAGTGCCTCTAGGCCACTTTCTAATTCTGTTTTTTTCACTTATGTGACCTCCTTAATCAAAATATCACTTGTTGGTTCATCCTGCTCTACAAAAACCTCTCTCTTATGTATGAGCTCCAGTAGTGCCATGAATGTTACAATAAGTTCTAATTTCGGCATTTCTTTACTACAAATAGAATAAAAGGTTGTTTTACCATTTAAAGCAATTAATTCCCGAATATATATGCTTTTTTGTTCAATGGTATAAGTATCCTTCTTCAAAATACTTTGATCTATTTGTCGTTCTTCTTTGCTTGTTTTTTCCCACTCTTTTTGTTGCATAAGCTGTTCAAAAGTATCATACAGTACTTTAAGTGAAAGGTCACTAAGTACCTCTTTATAGTTAAGCGGGGCATCAGGTATATCTAAATGTGCCATCTTATTCCTAAAACAATACTGAATGGATTCACCTTGGCATTCACTAAGTTTTTCTGATACATATTTAACCTTCTTATATTCAAGAAGTTTTCTAACTAATTCTTCTCTTGGGTCTTCCTCTACCTCCTCACCTACTTTATTAGGCTTAGGAAGAAGCATTCGAGACTTAATATAAAGTAACGTCGCCGCCATGACAATAAAATCACTCATTTGATCAAGTTCAACTTCTGAAGCCTCCTCAAGGTACATCATATACTGGTCCGTAATCGATGAGATTTCAATATCATAAATATTCATTTTATTTTTCTCGATCAAATAAAGCAATAGGTCAAGGGGCCCTTCAAAATCTTGCAATTTAAATGTTACGGCCACTAGGTATGCCTCCTATAAACTTTGTCTATACCTAGTGTAGCTTTTTGTCGCGTTTTATGCAAGTCTTTCATCTTGCTTATAGCAAAAGAAAGCACTCAAATAATTATTTGAGTGCTTTCTTTTGCTATAACTACATTTTATTTATTGGGAAACTTTGAAGAATCGCTTACCCATATAAGGTATCATTTGTTTTAATGTAGCTTTTTTAACATCACTTGCCGAAATAACTTTACCTTCGCCTACTTCATTACCATCTAAATAATAAACAATTCGACCTACTTCTTGCCCTCTACTTATAGGAGCAATCAGTGATTGGTCTATTTGTACTTCATAGGTAAGTTCACTATTGGCGCTAGACTTAGGAACAACAAAAGCTTTTGTTTCAGCTGTTGCAATATCAATATGCTTCTCAGTTCCTTTTTTAATTGGCTCTTGTGCAATGATTGTCCCAATAGCTGGTCCTACTTTTACTTTATAATTTGCAAATCCATAATCTAAAAGTTGTGCTGCTTCTTGAAAACGCGTTTTACCATCAGCCGCTCCCATAATCACTGCAATAAGTCCCATTTGATCTCTTGTCGCAGTAGCACTAACACAGTGTTTTGCCTGTGGCGTATAACCTGTTTTTAGACCAGTAATGCCTTTATACCATTTAATCATTTTATTTGTATTAGATAAACCAAATTCACTTTCACCACGTCTTGTTCGATGTGTAATACTATCCATCCAAGTCGTTAATATCTTAGACATTTCAGGATGCTCTTCGAGTAAAGCTCTTGACATTAGTGCAATATCTTTTGCTGTTGAAACATGTCCATCAATATGAAGACCACATGCATTCTTAAAAACAGTATGATTCATCCCAAGTTCGCTTGCTCTTTTATTCATAAGCTCTACGAACTGCTCTTCACTTCCTGCAATATATTCACTCATTGCAACCGCTGCATCATTAGCCGATGCGATACAAATACATTTAACTAGATCTCTAACCGTTTGTTCTTCTCCTGGTTCCATAAATACTTGTGAACCACCCATATGTGCAGCATGTTCACTAATAGTTACCTTGTCGTCCCAATTGATCTTCCCTGCATCAATGGCCTCATTAATGAGTAGTAATGTCATAACTTTGGTAATACTAGCAGGTGGAAAAGGTTCCTCTGAGTTGCGTTCTAGTAACACCTTTCCACTAGATTGCTCCATAAGAACATAACTTCTTGCTGTTGCCGCCATCGTTTGATTACTCTCTGTAGTTGGATTCGCTTTAGCAAAAACTTGAGTACAAGTTAAAATTAACACAAGAAAAAAGACATATTTTGCTTGTTGACGCTTCATAAATATCCTCCTTCATATCTTTTATTTGTAGTATTTGTCGTTTTATACAAATTATACTTTAGTTTTATAGATATAAAGGAGGATAGCCATTTAAACTCCTACAATTTCATAAATAAGATTTGGCTTATGAACTTTGGTAGTAGTTAAATCATAAGCATTGACTAAAATGGATTGAGCACTTTGTAGCTTCTCTTTGTCATTATAATAAATTGTCGCTACAGCTTCTCCTGCTTTTACTTCATCACCAATTTTCTTATGAATGATGATTCCTACAGCAAGATCTATATTACTTTCTTTAGTTTCTCTTCCTGCACCAAGCACAAGTGCTGCTCTTCCTACTGCCTCTGCATCAATAGATGCTACATACCCTGTTTTTTCTAAAATTACCTCTGATTTAAACTGAGCAGTTGGTAATAGGCTATAATCTAACACTGCTTCCTTTTCTCCACCTTGAAGACTTATCCATTCTTGAAGTTTTGCAATAGCTGTACCATCTTCAATAACTTCTTGTATCCTGTGTTTAGCTTCCTCAAGATTATGACATATTCTAGCTAAAACAAGCATATGACTAGCTAATGTTATTGATAGAAGTGTTAAATCTTCAGGACCATTTCCTTTTAATGTTTCAATAGCTTCAATAACTTCTAGTGCATTGCCGACTGCATAACCAAGCGGCTGGTTCATATCTGATACAACTGCCATTGTATGGCGTCCTACATGATTCCCAATATCTACCATGGCACTTGCTAACGCTTTTGCATCCTTTAAATCTTTCATGAATGCACCTGTTCCACATTTAACATCTAAACAAATGGCATCAGCACCTGATGCTATTTTTTTAGACATAATTGAACTTGCAATTAAGCTCATATTATCTACAGTTGCAGTCACATCTCTTAATGCATAAAGCTTTTTATCAGCAGGTGCAAGTTCTCCACTTTGCCCAACGACAGCAATGTGATGTTTATTAACTTGCTCAAAAAAATCTGTTTCAGGCATTTCCACTTTAAATCCTTTAAAGGATTCTAATTTATCAATCGTTCCGCCTGTATGCCCAAGACCTCTTCCTGACATTTTCGCTACCTTAGCCCCTGCTGCTGCTACTAAAGGTGCCAGTACAATCGTTGTTTTATCTCCAACCCCACCTGTACTATGCTTATCTACCTTAATGCCTTCTATAGGAGATAAATCAATCATATCCCCACTTTGTGCCATTGCCATAGTAAGCTTTGCCGTTTCTTCTAAACTCATTCCTTGGAAATAAATAGCCATTAGAAGGGCAGATACTTGATAATCTGGTATACTTCCATCTGTATAGCCAGCTACTACAAATTGAATTTCTTCTTCCGTTAAGGCATTACCTCTTTTTTTACGTTCTATGATGTCGTACATTCTCATAAGCGCTCACCTACCTTTTATCGTTTATTTCTGAATAGCCTCTAAAAAGCTTTCACCGATTTTTAAACTTGGTATCCCTAAATAGTCGCAAATGGTTTGCCCAATATCTGCAAAACTTTTTCTTGTCTTTAAGTCTACACCTTCTTTGATATTCTGACCGATGACAAGTAAAGGAACATACTCTCTTGTATGATCTGTTCCAGGTGCAGTTGGATCACATCCATGATCCGCTGTGATAAATAAAATATCCTCTTCTTGCATGGCTGCAACAATCTCAGGAAGCGCCTTGTCAAAAGCTTCTAATCCTTTACCATAATTTTCAGCGTCCCTACGATGTCCCCACTTCATATCAAAGTCAACTAAGTTTGTAAAAATAAGACCTTCTTTATACTTATTCATACATTCTAAGGTTACTTTAATACCATCTGCATTGTCTTTAGTATGAATGGCTTCTGTTATACCTTGTTTATTAAAAATATCTTCAATTTTTCCTACTGCAATCACTGGAATATGGGCTGCTTCACAATAAGTTAATAAATTAGGTGCTGGTGGACTAATTGCATAGTCTCGACGATTAGAAGTACGTGTAAAATGACCTACTTCTCCTTCGAATGGCCTTGCAATAACACGTGCCACTTCATGTTTTCCTGAGAGTAGTTTTCTTGCTATCTCACACATCTCATATAGTCTTTCAAGTGGAATAACACCTTCATGTGCTGCGATTTGAAATACACTATCTGCTGAAGTATACACGATAGGATAGCCTGTTTTTACATGCTCTTCTCCTAATTCTTCAATAATAGCTGTACCAGATGCTGTACAATTTCCTAAAGTTTTCGTACCAATGGCTTCTTCAAATGCTTCCATTATTTCTGGTGGGAAACCATTTGGATAGGTTGGAAAAGGTACTTCTGTTAAGACACCTACCATCTCCCAATGACCTGTTGTTGTGTCTTTACCTTTTGAAAGTTCACCTAATCTTGCAAAACTTCCTTTAGGCGCATCCACTTTTGGTAATGCATTGACCCCTTCAATATTTCCTAATCCGTAAGAAATCATTTGGTCAAGACATAGACCATTTGTATATTTATAAACATGTTCAAGTGTATTGACATCATTATCTCCATAGTTTTTAGAATCAGGCATTGCACCTATTCCTACACTATCTAACACAATCCAAATTGCTCTTTTCATTTTGTCACCTTCCTCAATATAAATGTCTTTTAGCATGATGTGATATCAAAATTATTGTACCACATTTTACAAAAAAATTGCATCCTCACCCTAAGATAAATAAAAGACATCAAAAAAACTAGGAACCTTAAGTTCCTAGTTTATGCACGAGGATGTGATTTTTGATAAACATCCATCAATTCTTCAGTTTCTTTATTGAGATGCATATAAACTTGTGTTGTTGAGATATCGGAATGTCCAAGCATTTGTTGTACCGATTTAAGATTTGCACCGTTTTGTACTAAATGCGCTGCAAAAGAATGTCTAAGCATATGTGGAGTGATTTCCTCACTAATATGTGCTGCATGTGAATAAATTTTCAAAATCTTCCAAAATCCTTGACGTGTCATAGGATAGCCATTACAATTTACAAATAATGTCTTATCATTACTATCTCTTAGCAAAATATGTCTTACTTCCCCTAAATAAACTTGTAATGCTGCAATCGCAGTTTTTCCAATTGGTATGGTACGTTCTTTCTGTGAATCTCGACATATAATATACCCTTGTTGTAAATTAATATCTGTTACCTTTAATGAAATTAACTCAGATACACGTATTCCCGTTGCATATAAGAGTTCTAACATTGCTCTATCTCTAATTCCCTTTGTATCTTTACGATTCGGTTGTTCTAATAAGCAGGTAATTTGCTCTTGTGATAAAATACGTGGTGCTTTTTTTTCAATTTTAGGTAGTGCAATTCTCTTTGCAGGGTTTTCACTCAATTTATTTTCTTTTACTAAGTATTGATAAAAAGCACGAATAGCTGCCAGTGTACGTGATATAGTAGCTGCTGATTTATGATTTATTTTTAAATCCTCTAAATAAGCTTCAATATCGGCTTCTTCTAATTGGTCTATCTTTGCTTGTCTTTTATTTTTTAGATATATTTCTAGATATTTTAAATCTCTTTCATAGGATTGAACCGTATTATTAGAAGCTCCTTTTATATGTTCCAAATAATACAAAAATGATGTAATATTCTCCTCCATATCTATTCCCCTTTGACCCGACATAATTCTTAGTTAATTCTATTATAACTAAAATGACTTTTAATGTCTATATAATTTCATTTTTATGTATTTTCTTGTACTTTTAAATAAGTCATTTAATGAATAAACCTACATAAATAAAAAACTATAGACGATCATCTATAGTTTTTTATTTCCTAGTCTATATGATTGATGATTTACTATCTAATAAGACAACATTTTCTCCATCTACTACATCCAAATGAACATTCACAATTTCCATACGAGATGTCGGAATATTCTTTCCAACAAAATCAGGTCTAATAGGTAATTCTCTATGTCCACGATCAATCAGCGTAGCAAGTTTAATAAAACTTGGTCTACCATTATCCATTAGAGCATCCATAGCAGCACGTACTGTTCTCCCTGTAAAAATAACATCATCTACTAAGATAACCCCTTTATTATTGATGTCTGCATCAAATGAACGTTCTCCCATAACAGGTTGTTCAAACTTCTTTTCTAGATCATCTCTATAAAAAGTAATATTGATACTTTCTACAGGTACTTCACTTTTTTCAATTTCCTTAATCTTACTTGCTAAAACTTTTGCGATTGGTACACCTCTTGTTTCAATTCCTACTAATACTAGATCATTTGCACCTTTATTCGCTTCAATAATTTCATGTGCAATACGAGTGAGCGCACGATTCATCGCTGCTTCATCCATTAATACTTTCTTGCCATTCATTGCATAACCTCCTACATCTTCTTGTTTATCATTTCATATCTCATTATCATCTCAATTGTAATCACTAATAAAAAAAGGCTTTCCTAAGAAAGCCTTTAGACATACAATATCCCATTTGTATATCCTTCTTAGCCTCTCGGACTAGTTTAAAGGAATTCTTCTTCCTATATTCTCATAGTTTTCTAAGTCTGTCAATGACGCTTATAAAATATGATGGCAACTCACTTTCAAAATAAAGCTTTTCTCCTGAAATAGGATGTATGAACCCTAATACTTTAGCATGAAGCATTTGTTTATTAAGACCAAACATACTTTTTGTTGGACCATAGACTGGATCTCCTAATAATGGATGTCCGATTGCTTTCATATGCACACGAATTTGATGTGTACGTCCTGTATGAAGGGTTAATTCTATATGGGTAAAGTTCTTAAAGCGTTCTATCACACGATAATCTGTCTTAGCATAACGTCCATCTTGAACAATCGCCATTTTTTTTCGATCTTGTGGTGATCTTCCTATTGGTAATTCAACAGTTCCTTCATTTTCTTTAAAACTTCCATAGACAATCGCATGATACTTACGTATGATATCATGGGTTTTAAGCATCTCAGATAATCCAAGATGAGCTTTATCATTTTTAGCAATCATTAATAATCCTGATGTATCTTTATCAATTCGATGTACAATACCAGGTCTAATTTCTCCATTGATTCCTGATAACTGATCTTTACAATGATAAAGTAAAGCATTAACAAGGGTTCCTGTGTAATTTCCTGGTGCTGGATGAACCACCATGTCTTGTGGCTTATTAATGACCATAAGGTCATCATCTTCATAAACAATTTCTATTGGAATGTCTTCAGCTACAATATCAACTTCCACCGGATCTGGAATGATAATTTCAATTTCATCATTTAATTTAACCTGGTACTTACATCCTACAACTTTTCCATTCACCCTAACTCTTTCTTGTTCAATTTGTTTCTGTAAAAAAGAACGTGTATAATCCGTTAGATTTTGTGCTAAATACTTATCTAATCTTATACCTGCCTGTTCTTCCACTACTCGTTTGATACTTTCTGACATGACTTACCTACCTCATTATTTTCCTTTTTACTTTCTTCTAATTCACCAAAAAGCATTACAATCATTAATAATCCAACACCTACAACTACCAAAATATCAGCCACATTGAAAATAGGGAAATCAATTAGAATAAAATAAAGGAAATCTCTCACGTATCCTAAAAAAAGACGGTCAATTAAATTACCAATAGCCCCACCTATAATCAGTACAAAAGCAACTCTGCTCCACTTTCCCCAAACTGTATGAGGTAGTTTCCTTATATACCAAATCATGCCTATAATAATCAGTGAAGTTAACCCAATTAAAAAAAGCTTTTTACCACTCAAAATACCCCATGCAGCACCATAATTGGATATATAATGAAAATGAAATACACCTTCCCATAACTTAATATCCATTCCGTTTCCTAAAGTATTAACTGCCCACACTTTTGTAAGCTGATCTATGCCCACTAAAACGATGATGCAGGCTATCATTATCATGTTCATATTTCCTCCTTTTACCTAGCAAAAAACGTGCTACAATAGCACGTTTTAACTATGTATTAATTTTAGTATTACCCATTTAGCTAAAAAAATATTGCTTCTGTAATTACTCTACTTCATCTTTAACAAGCGGCATATAGGCTTTTGTATAAAAGACTTCTTCCTCTGTACTAGCTACTTCATCAGCTACTTGAGCTTGTTCTTCCTCTTCCTTAATAGTCGCTTCTTCTTGAATTTTTAAAAACGCATGAGATAACTCCTCTTGAATCGCTGTCATGCGTTCATCTCCTTGTTCAAGAAAATCCATTTGTGTTTGCACGAGTTGTTTGAACTGTGTTTTATACGTCAAATACTGTCTTTTTGCTTCTTCAACCCTTTGACCTAAATGATAAGCCTCTTGCCTACCTTGATCAATCACTCTAGCGACACGCTCTTCTGCTAATAATGTAATTTTTTCAGCACGTTCATCTGCTTCTTTTTTAATTTGTTCAGCTTTTTCATAGGCGGCTGCTTTTATATCTTGTGCTGTTTTATCTGCTAAAACAAGCACATTTTGTATAGTAGATTCCATTGTACGATAATATTGTACACTTTCATTTAAGACATTAACTTTATCTTTTAAAGCATAATTTTCATTTAGCATCTCTTGATAGGATTTGATAATTTGCTCTAAATAATCATTAACCTCTTCAATATTATAACCACCAATTTTATTCTTTTTAAATTCCTTATTTTGTATATCTACTATTGATAACATCCTAAGTCCTCCTATACATATTTTTCAATGGTAATATGAAGTCGCTCTTTTTTAGTATAACCATTAACTGTTTTAAGCTTGATTTTACCATATCCTCTTAATGTAATCGTATCTCCTTCTTTTAGAAGGTCACTTAATGATACAGATACACCATTACGCCTTGCCTTGTCCCCTTGAATGAGTTTAGCTGCTTCACTTCTTGATAAACCAAAAGCCGCAGCTGTTACGGCATCCATTCGTAGTGCACTTACAGTTGTGCTAACCTCTTTTGTTTTGGGTTGTATAATGGTTAGCTGACTTAATGGAATCTCTTCTACTGTAACCTTTTGATATCTCCCCACTGTTAGGAGTTGACTCCTAATATAGGGGATCATACTTTCACATACAATGACATATGCACCTAATTCATAGGGTATTATATCGCCTATTCTATCACGTTCTATACCTAACCCTAAAATAGCACCTAAATAATCCCTATGACTTAGTGCTTTTCCAAGTCCTGTTTTTACCTTGATATCAAGGGCACCTATACCGAAATCCTCATGACTTAATTCATAAGGTGTAACACCTAATCTTTGTCTTTCTGCGCCTTCATATCCACCAAAAAAAGTATAGCTCACATAAGGTTGTTTGGAACAGTACTGATTGAGTATACTTTCCATCCACTCTTTATTATAAAACTCTGTAAAAAAAGGTCTATTTTGCTTATCTGCTCTATAAACATAGTCTGTTATCATTCTAACAAATTGCTTTTCCTCAATACCTTTAATATGATCATATGTTCTTGTCATATCTTAAATCGTTGGTGGAAACCCTGTTCTTTGTTTAATCTTTTCTGGATTAATATTAACATGTTCAGGAGCAAAAATGAAAATATTATCTGTAACCTTTTCAACTGTTCCATTTAAGGCAAAGCATGCACCTGTTAAATAATCTACGGCACGTTGCATTTCATGAGGTACTAACTTTTCCATATTAACAATAATAGGTTTTTTATTTTTAATATAGCCACAAATCTCCCCTGTCATATCATAGCTCAACATGGTGAAATTGAGTAACTCCATTCTATTTGGTTGATTTAAAGAAACAACTTTAGGAACTGTCATAGGTGCAGGATGAGCAGTATGCATACTTGTTCTAGATGTTACTTCTTGCTCTTCTTCCATTTCTTCATAATCATCATCATCGTACTCATCCTCTGGCACAAAAATATTTTTAAATTTAGACATAAATCCACTCATACTTTATTCCTCCTTAGTTCTTTTTACTATAATCTCTATTGCCAAAAATAGCTGTTCCTATGCGTACCATTGTCGCACCTTCTTCAATAGCTATTTGATAGTCATTGCTCATTCCCATTGATAAGATATTAGTACTTATATTATCAAGCTTTTGCTTTTGTATGTCAACCGATAATTCATAAAGTTTCCTAAAAATGGGTCTGTTTTTTTCTGGATTTTCTACAAATGGTGCAACAGTCATCAGACCTTTTACCTTAATATGTGGCATGGTATTTAGAATCTTCATAACTTCTATTACTTCATCTAACTTAAACCCATATTTAGTGGCTTCATCTGCCACATTAACCTCTACTAAAATATTTGTGACAATCCCTTTCTTAGCAGACTGCTTTTCTATTTCTTCTGCTAATTTAAGGCTATCTACTGAATGAATCAGTGCTGTCTTTCCAATAACATATTTTACTTTATTGGTTTGCAAATGTCCAATCAGATGCCAGTTTACGTTTTCTTTGATTGCTTCAACTTTACTCATAAGCTCTTGCACATGATTTTCGCCAAAATCCATACATCCTTCTAACATAGCTTCTTGAATAGCTGTAACAGGATACGTTTTAGACACTGCAATTAATGTAATATCTTCTTCTGTTCTTGCTGACTTCTTCGCCGCCTCTTTAATCTGTTTTTTTATTTCTTTAAGCTGATCTTTTATCATTTTAATCGCCTCTTATTCATTTTCTATCTTTGTATCGTCTATTAGCTGATCAATTTTTATACTTTTAGGATTAGAAATAATTTTATCCATTTCTTTTAATTGACTTTTTCCTGTATTTTTTACAATAGCATATTCATCACTTTGAGCTACAATTTCTATCTCTTTAAATTTGGCTACTTTATTATTGGTCACATAAACACCTTGTTTCGTCTCAACTTCTGATATTTGATAGGTACTCCCATCTGCCTGATTCACAAGGATATCATTTACTTGAATATTGTTAACATCTGTTAAGTCTTGTCTGATATATTGCATATCATCTTGTGTATATTGAACATTTAGCTCAACTGCCTCTGTTATCTCCCCTTTTTTTCTATAAACAGTGGTTTTACCTTCTACGTCCACGCAAAATTGAGTAGGAATTTTTATTAAATTCTGTTCAACAATTGCTTGTTTTGGAATCTTTAATCCTGATGTAGCCTTCTCACCGATACTAAATTTAACAGTACGACTCCCTAGAAAATCATTGATTTGATTACTTGTCTTAAAGATAAGTTGTACCCGATTTTCTTCTTCCTTCTTAGAATCTAAACTAAAGTTTACTGCCTGACCACCTAGTTCATCAAAATTAATTGTATACATCTGACCCTCGGTATATTCCTCGGCCTCTTTAGGATCGACATACGTTACTATATACCACTCATTATTTAAAATAACTTTATAGATAGGATCTCCAGAATTTATTTCACTTTGTCCTAATGTACTTATAGATGATGTTCTTTTTATCTTATTATAAGTTTTATAGGTAAGTGTTTCTATTGCTTCTTTTACATCTTCTGTTTCATTACCATCCATACGGTAAGAAATGATACCAGAATCCGCTGCTGCCTTACCTTTTTGATAATTACCTAAATCTGTTTCCAACTGTTCTTTTAAAGCAACAAGTTCTTGATTCTTTTCTTCTTGTTCTGTAGCATATAAGTTTGTCCTATTTGTCACACTACTATCTAGCTGACTTCTTAGTGTATAAATATAACTTGTACTATCTTCATAACGATTCGTATAGAAATCTTCCAAATGACTTTTTACTTCTTGATCTAAATTATGACGTTCATCTTGATTATTAGAAATAGCTGCATCATTTTCAGCGTTATTATAAATCTCAGCATCAACTTTTTCTTTTTCAGATGTTGTCGTTACTAAGTTCTTCTCATCAACTAATACATAAACCGTACCGTCCTTTTTAACCTTTTCACCTTCTGCAATGACATAACGTACATTTCCAGATTCCTCACTATACACAACTTTTTCATTTCGGAAGATAATGCCCTCAAATTGATTAGATGTATCTAGCGTTCCCATTTTGACAATTTGTGTTGAGATCGTTGGCTTTGTTAAAAATTCTTTTAGTAAAATACCACCCCATACCATACCTATGGTTAAACACATAACAAGTGTAACCCTTAATACCATCTGAAACTGCCTTCTTCTTCTCATTTTAAGTCTCTGCGCTTTTGTTACCTTAACTTTTTGGCGCATCTTGGCGCGTCTTTGTTCTGGTGATAGGTTTTCATTTAGTACAGGCTTTGCTTTTTGAGTTGTCCGTTGTTTAGTAGCATTTTTATTTGAAGGCTTCTTTGCTGATGCTGTTTTTGATCTCTTTAAGGAAGCTTTTTTACTTCTCTCGTCGCTGCCTGTTAATGCAACATATTGCTGATATGTATTTCTTGAAGTAGCACGTTTAGGTGTTGTTGTTTCATATGGATTAAAGTAACTACGCTGAGTTTTCTTAGGTTTATCTGTCGCTTTTTTTCTTTGTTTCATGTACTCACTTCCAATTCTATCCTCTCATATCTAACATCATATAATGTAATAGCTTATCTTGCAAGTCTCTTTACATAAATTATAGGCATCATCTATTGTTTGCTTATTCTCACTTGGTTCTCTATGGCTTCACTTTTCCTATAGATCTTTTTTATCACTAAAATTCACACAAAAAAAACGTAGCATTTGCCACGTTTTTCTTCGTTATAATAAAATACAAATTAAGCCACCATTGCCTTCATTGATAATTTTTTGAAGAGTCTCTTGTAATTTTTGCTGTGCATCCTCTGGCATACGATAAAGCTTATTTTGAAGTCCTTCATTAACAAGTTCATGAAGTGATTTACCAAAGATATTAGATTCCCATATCTGTGCTGGATCTGTTTCAAATTCACTAAGCATATTGTTTACTAAATCCTCACTTTGTTTCTCTGTCCCTACAATAGGTGCCACTTCAGTTTGGATATTAGCTCTAATGATATGATAACTTGGTGCACTTGCTCTAAGTTTTACTCCAAATCGGTTACCTTGCTTAATAATTTCAGGCTCCTCTAATGTAATTTCATCAAAGATAGGACTGACTACCCCATAACCTTTTTCTTTCACTTCATTCATTGCGTAAGCTACTTTATCGTATTCCTTCTTTGTACTTGCTAGTTCTTTAATAAGCCTCATTAATTCATGGTCGCCATGAATTTCAATACCTGTCGTTTCTGAAAGAACTTGATAGAATAAATCATCCGCCGTATTGACCTCAATTTTAACAACACCTTCACCTAACTGGATCTTCTCTAGATAGACATTCTTAATAAAGTCAAGCTCTCTTAAATCACTGACGATCTCTTTAACTTGACGTATATTATCAACACCTTCAATATGTTCTTTCACACAATCAATCCATGCCTTTTTTACCCAATGTTCATTATCTAACGTCTCAACCCATTTAGGTAGCATAAATTGAATCTCATTGAGTGGAAACTCATAAAGAATTTTTTCTAAAAGTTGATGAATATCTTCTGTTTTCATTTGCGCAATATCCATAGGCACAACAGGTACATCATATTCTCTTGAAAGTTCAGTAGTTGTTTCAATTACCTCTGCGTCAAAAGGTTTTTTTGTATTGTATACGACAATAAATGGTTTTCCTATACGTTTTAATTCATTAATAGCACGCTGCTCACCTTCTATGTAACTACCTCTTGAAATATCTGTAAAACTACCATCTGTTGTAATAACAATTCCAATAGTTGAGTGATCCGTAATGACTTTTTTCGTTCCTACTTCAGCCGCTTGTGCAAATGGAATTTCCTCATCAAACCAAGGTGTTTTAACCATTCGTGGCACATTATTATATAAATGTCCCTCTGCTTCAGGTACAACATAACCCACACAGTCAATCATACGCACCTTAACCTCAAAATCTCCTCCAATGGTTACTCCTACGGCTTCATTTGGAATGAATTTTGGCTCTGTCGTTGTAATAATCTTACCATCACCACTTTGTGGTAATTCATCTTGTGCCCGTTCCTTATGGTGCTCATTTTTAATATTAGGTAGCACAAGTGTCTCCATAAAACGTTTAATAAAAGTAGATTTTCCTGTTCTTACAGGTCCTACGACCCCTATGTATATATCTCCATTTGTCCTTTCTGAAATATCTTTATAGATATTATAATATTCCATAACCCTTACCTCCCTATTTTTAAATTGTATGGGTACATTTAAATATATTGTACAAATGGAGGATATATACCAATCTTTTATTATTTTTTAAAGTTCGTCCTTTTTATCACGCATCATTAAACTATAAATAGTTTCTTTAACAGGTTTTCCTTCAAAGAGTACGCCATTAATGGCTGTTAGAATAGGCATTTCTACATTATACTTCTTCATAAGTGCATAAGCTGCTTTGGTAGTTGGTACACCTTCTACTACCATATTAACCTGTTTCATTGCTTCCTCAATTGAAAACCCTTGCCCAACTAGTTCACCTGCACGCCTATTACGACTATGCCCACTCGTACATGTTACGACTAAATCACCAATTCCAGTTAACCCTGCAAAGGTTTCCATCTTACCACCCATCTCAACTCCTAAGCGTGACATTTCCGCTATACCTCTTGTAATCAGCGCAGCCTTTGTATTATCACCATAACCCATTCCTTCTACAATACCTGCTGCAAGAGCGATTACATTTTTAAGTGCACCACCTAATTCAACACCAATTAGATCATCATTGGTATAGACGCGGAAATATTCATTCATGAATAATTCTTGCACCTCACATGCCTTCACCATATCCGTACTACTTACGACTACAGTTGTTGGAATGTGTCTAGCTACCTCTTCCGCATGACTAGGCCCTGATAAAACAACGACAGGATTTGTAATTTCCTCATTAATGACATCAGCAAGACACAGTAATGTATGCTCTTCAATGCCTTTAGATACATTAACAACAATTGTTTGTGGCTCGATTGCTTCCTTCATAAGTTGTGCTGTCGATCTAATGGCTTTAGAGGGTACTGCCATAATTGCTATATCAGCCTTTTGTAGTGCTTCTTTCATATCATTTGTAAATGATATCTCTAATGGGATTTTAATACCAGGTAAACAACGCTTATTTTCTCTATGCTGTAAAATATCATTTTTCTCTTTTTCATCATAACACCAAAAAGTAACTTGATGTTTTTTTTCATTTAGCAAAAGACCAAGTGCTAAGCCCCAGCCTCCTGCGCCTATCACAGCAATTTTTTTCATTTGTACGCCTCCTGTACACCTATTTTTTACTTGTTAACTTTGCTTCTGTGCCATCCATTAATCTTCTAATATTTGCTTTATGTCTATAGAAAGTAAAAGCTGTAATAAGAAGCCCAAGTACCATAGCTTCAATTCCTATACTTCCCTTGCCTGAATAAGCAATAATAATGAGAATTGGAATAGATGCTGTCATTAATAACGAACTAATAGATACAATTCTTGTCATACCAAAACAAATTAAAAAGACAACTGCTCCAATTAGAAAAAGCTTTATATCCATTCCAATTAGCGTCCCTGCTGTAGTGGCAATTCCTTTCCCACCTTTAAAATTAAAGAATAACGGATAACTATGCCCAAGAATAGCACCAATACCACTATATAATGCAATTAAAATATTTGCCTCTTGATGACTGCCATTAAATATTAACTTAGCTAACCAAATAGCTACCACTGCTTTTAAAATGTCAATAATCAGAACAAGTGCACCAGCTTTTTTCCCTAATACACGAATGGTATTGGTTGTACCTGCATTACCACTACCTTGTGTCCTTATATCAATGCCTTTTAATCTACCTACCAAAATAGCTGATTGTACACCGCCTAAAAGATACCCAATAAGTAATGCCCCTATTCTATACATTTTTACTCTTTCGCCCCTTTTTCTCTAACAATAAATCTTATCGGTGTTCCTTTAAATCCAAATGCTTCCCTCATTTGATTTTCAATATAACGTTGATATGAAAAATGCATAAGCTGCTTGTCATTAACAAATATAACAAAAGTAGGTGGTTTAATACTTACTTGTGTCATATAGAAAATTTTAAGTGGTTTACCCTTGTCACTTGGTGGTTGATTCATTGCCATCGCTTCATAAAGCACATCATTAAGTACCCCTGTACTAATACGTTGTGACTGATTTTGTGCAATCGCATAAATCGTATCAAATAACTTTGGAATACGTTGACCTGTTAGTGCAGAAATAAACATACATGGTGCATATTGCATATAAGCTAAAGTATTTGTGATCTTTTTAAGATATGCATTCATGGTCTTATCATCTTTTTCAATAGCATCCCATTTATTAACAACAACAATACAACCTTTACCTGCTTCATGAGCCATTCCAGCAATTTTTGTATCTTGTTCCGTAATACCTTCTTTTGCATCGATTAAAATAAGGACAACATCAGCACGATCAATAGCTGATAACGTACGAATAATGCTATACTTTTCAATATTTTCTTTGATTTTGCTTTTTCTTCTAATACCTGCTGTATCAATAAGGACATAAGTTTGTCCATCTATTTCTACTTCTGTATCTACTGAATCACGTGTTGTTCCAGCTATATCACTTACAATAACACGCTCTTCACCACAAATCTTATTAACAAGTGATGATTTACCTACGTTTGGTTTTCCAATAATGGCTACACGAATTTTATCATCATCTTCTTCATTTTGTTCTTCTTCTGGGAAATGTTTAACTACCTCATCTAGCATATCCCCTAGATTAAGAGCCTGTCCTGATGAAATAGGAATAGGTTCACCTAACCCTAAATTATAAAACTCGTACATCCCCATTGTTTGATGTACCATATCATCTACCTTATTAACAACAAGTACGACTGGTTTATGGGCACGACGAAGCATATTGGCTACATGAGTATCTGCATCTGTCATACCTGTTTTTACATCTACTAAAAAAATGATAACATCTGCCGCTTCAATAGCTGCTTCTGCTTGTCTTCTCATCTGACTTAAGATAACGTCTGTACTATCTGGTTCAATCCCACCTGTATCAACAATTGTAAATTTATGTTGTAGCCATTCTACTTCTCCATAAATTCGATCTCTCGTTACCCCTGGCATATCATCTACAATAGAAGTCTTACTTTTAGTTAATCTATTAAATAATGTGGACTTTCCTACATTGGGTCTCCCAATAACTGCTACAATTGGTTTACTCATTTTATTTCTCCTTTGTTTATAAGCTATCAGCCAGTAAGAAAGCTATTTTCTGGCTGATTATATGCTTTTAATTTACTGATTCTAGTGTACGCTGTCAAGACTTATTTCAGACTCATAAAAGCACCTAACGTACCACGATGCCCTTTAGTCTTCCTATGCGAAAAGAAGAACTGATCATAACAACAAGTGCAAATTTCTGATACAATAATATGTTCTTCTAAAACACCTGCTTTCATTAAGCTTTCTTTATTACATGCCCATAAATCAATATTATATTTGTTCTTATCTTCATGATATTCAATATAGGCTGCATTTGGAAATTGATTTAAAAAGGGTCTAGCAACATCTTCATCTACTTCAAAATGACATGGTCCTATAGAAGGGCCTATAGCCACTTGAATAGATGAAGCCGGTATATGTTCCTCTCTCACCCATGTTTCAATCATCTTTTTTCCTATTTCTTGCACGGTACCTCGCCACCCTGCATGGGCCATTCCTATCATATCATATTCTGGCGCATAAAAAAATAGGGGAACACAATCTGCATAATGTGTAACAAGGGTTATCCCTGGTATATTTGTATAAAGTCCATCCATGCTCTCCCACTTATTTAGTTTTAATATCCCATTACCTTTATCTTCTTCTGTCACTTTTACAATCTCTGTTTCGTGTACTTGATTAGAAAGTACCAAGCTATCAAATGTAACCCCTAAGGCTTCACTCATTCTATGATAATTTTCTAATACATTTTCCTTCTTATCTCCGCGATTAAATCCTAGATTAAGGCTACTTAATGCACCCTCACTTACCCCTCCAAATCGAGTTGAAAAACCATGAATCATCTTTTCACCTGATTCCCATATGTTAAAAGTAAGATAGGTGAGTTCTCCCTTCGTAATAAATTTATAAGGTATTTTTTCTGACATGCTAAATCCTCCTAAAACGCGGCTTCCAAATGGGTAATTTCTTCTCCTAAAATTTCTATGACATCAAATCTACATGCTTTTTCATATCCTACCTTTGTTTTTAGGTAATATTGTGCAGTACGTACGATATGTCGTATCTTCTGATAGGTTAAAGCTTCCCTTGGATATCCAAACTGTTTAGTTTTTCTATATTTTACTTCAATAAAAACAATATATTCATTATCACTTGCAATAATATCAATTTCTCCAAGTTTACATCTAAAATTATTTTCTAAGATGATATATCCCTTATTCAATAAATAAGCTGTTGCCAGCCTTTCATAATGACTACCAACAGCTCTTTTATTCATGGTACCCTTTTGTTTTGGCATATAATTCATCCATATCACCCACAAACAATAAAATTTTTGCCACTATTTCATAAAGCTCTTGAGGAATGGCTTCTCCAATCTCTAATTCTGTTAAAATTGTGGCCAACTTTTTATCTTCATAAACAGGTATCTGATTTTTTTTCGCTTCAGTAAGTATATTTTCTGCTACTTTTCCACTACCACTTGCAACAATTGTTGGTGCAACCATGTCTTCTTTATAAGATAAAGCAACTGC